>DASZWQ010000031.1 GCA_035546535.1 Pirellulales bacterium
GTCATAGACTGGCCGAAACGGTGCAAGTGCATCGCACTTTGCACGGATTCATTCATTTGGCCCACGGGAAAGCTAGTGAAGACCGTCAAGAGTTCCTAACTAGTAACTCTGTCTCACAATCGGTTTTCGACTGGCAGTAAGGTTCCTGTGGGTCTTCTCGTTTTTGCACCGCAAGGCATCAGCCGCGGATGCAACTTCACGAAGGCCTGATCGTGAGCCAGGATCTTTCGGCTTAAAAGCCGATGGTCGTCACGTCTCAAGAGGCCGATCGCAGTAGACAGCTTGAAGATATTCCTTCGGGCGTTTGCGCCGCCTGACACGTTTGCAGTCTCGATCAATTGCCACTTTTGTTCACAGGACTTGCTAGTGACCGCCAACCGAGTTCCGCGTTTTCAAAACCTGGTTCTATCTGTTGCACGGTTTCCATCTAGTGAAAGGCACTCCTGTGAAATTCTCTTTGTTGAATCAAACTCATGGCAAAGCTCTGCTGGGCATGGTTGCACTGGCACTGAGCCTGTCTGTTGGTTTTGGCCGTACTGAGGCCGCCCCGATCACGCTGTTCTCGACCGGCGTAGACGGCTCGAACAATGCTCTGCCGGCCGGCTCGGTCGACCCGCATTACGTTTTGACCTCCAGCGACGACCCCGCCTGGCCGATTCCCGACGCGCACGTGGTTGGTACTCCGCCGGCTACCTGGGTTCCGAACAATACAACCCCCGGTGCCTCGGCGCAGTGGATCGCCCCGAATCCGGTGCAGGTCGGCGACGTAGCCGCGCCGGGCAATGCCGCTGGCAGTTATGTTTACGAGGTCACGTTCGATCTCGGACCGAATCCTAGCCAGGAGTCGATCTCCGGCGAATGGGCGGCCAGCACGTACGGTCTGCTCTTCTTGAACGGTGTGTACGTCGGCAACTCCACGAACCTGAACGGACCGACGCAGCTAACGCCGTTCTCGGTCCCCAGCACCGCGAACTTCGTGTCGGGCGTCAACAAGCTCGACTTTGTCGTGGTGAATGCCGCACAAGGTGCAACCGGACTGTATGTCGGAGCTATCTCGGGCAGCTATACGCCCGGCATTCCGGAACCGTCGAGCGTTGTTCTGGCTGGCCTCGGTATCGCTGGTATGTTGGTGTACCGCTGGCGCCGTGGTCGAACGAAGTAGTTCTTGCGCGGCTGTGCCGGGCGCAGCGCGACGGGAATGCGAAGGAGCCCGTCGGTTCACCTGGAATAGGGCAAGCGCAGCAGTTTGAGTGCCTTCAAAGCCCCGCGGGTTCACAGCCGCGGGGCTTATTTTATGCGCACAGCCAGCGATCGACTCTCTCGATGAATCGGAGCCCCGCTTGTGGGCCGGGCGGCCCTGACAGAGAATTGACCCCGCCTTCGGAGCCCGTCGGTGGAGCCCAACTCATGATGAACCACTCTCTCGCACGAATCGGAATAATGTGCATCATGGTTGCCTGCGCCCGGCTTGCTCCATCTGCCGAGCCGAAGCCGCCGGCCAACCCCGCCGCCGACCAGCGACCGCCGGTCGTCCTCACGGACGAAGCGCGCCAGCTTCATCGCAGTGCCATTTTGATCGACGGGCACAACGATCTTCCCTGGCAATTGCGCACGAAAGGAGACTCGGGCTTCGATAAGTTCGACGTCGCAAAATCTCAGCCCACGCTCGATACCGACATACCGCGCCTGCGGCAGGGGGGCGTGGGAGCCCAGTTCTGGTCGGCATACGCGCCGGTCGAGACGATGCGCACCGGCGAAGCGGCGAAGGTCACGCTCGAACAAATCGATCTGATCCGCCGGCTGATCGCGCGCTATCCCGACGACCTGGAACTGGCACTGACGGCCGACGACATCGAGCGCATTCACGCTGCCGGCAAGATCGCTTCCCTGATCGGTGTCGAAGGGGGCCACGCGATCGAAAACTCGCTCGCCTCCTTGCGCCGGCTGTACGAGTTGGGGGCCCGTTACATGACGCTCGCCCATACCGATTCGCTCGATTGGGTCGACTCGGCCACCGATGTGCCGCGCTCGCAAGGGCTGTCCTCCTTTGGCGAGGACGTAGTGCGCGAAATGAACGATCTTGGCATGCTGGTCGATATTTCGCACGTTTCGGCGGAAACGATGCAGGATGTGCTCCGCGTCAGCCGGGCGCCGGTAATCGCTTCGCATTCGTCGGCCTTCGGCGTGGCCGCCCATCCGCGCAATGTCCCCGATGAAGTACTCCGCCAATTGTCCAAGAACGGCGGCGTCATCATGGTGAACTTTTTCTCGGGTTTCATTGTCCCCCAGCGCGCGGAGATCGGAGCCCGCATGGTGGCCGAGCGCATTGCGCGCCGCGCGAAGGACCCCAAGGAAAGCGACGAGGGGGGCGCCAACTCGGTGTTTCGCTCAACGACCGAGCAGCAGCAACTGTCGGCCGGCAGCGTGCATACGCTGGTCGACCACATCGACCATATCGTCAAAGTGGCCGGCATCGACCACGTGGGCATCGGCTCCGACTATGATGGCGTGACCCAGCTGCCGGCACAGCTTGAGGACGTGTCGAAATATCCATACATCACCCAGGAATTGCTGAACCGCGGCTACAAGCCGGACGACATTCGCAAGATTCTGGGCGGAAACCTGTTGCGGGCGATGCGGCAGGCCGAGCAGTCAGCGAAGCCCAAGAAATAATCCAGCCGACGAATTAATGCATCGCGTACAAAGTCGCGGTCGCCCGGCTTACTCCTTCCGCGGAACTCCCTCAGCATGACGCTCGCCATCCGAGCCACCGAACTGCGCAAGCGCTACGAAGGTAAGCCGCCGGTGGATGCCGTGCGCGGGCTGGACCTGGCGGTCGAGCAGGGCGAATGTTTTGGCCTCCTGGGACCCAATGGCGCGGGAAAAACCACCACGATCGAAATTCTGGAAGGGTTGCTGCCGGCCACTAGCGGCGAGGTCGAGATTCTTGGTATGCACTGGGGACGCCAGGACCAGGCGATCAAGGAACGCATCGGAATCTCACTGCAAGAAACCAAACTGGCCGAGAAATTGTCGGTGCGCGAAACGCTCGAGCTGTTTCGCAGCTTCTACGCCGACGGCATCGAGCCCGAGACGGCGATGCGGTCCGTATCGCTCGAAGAAAAGCAATCCACCTGGGTTGCGAAATTATCGGGCGGTCAGCGGCAGCGGCTGGCCGTGGCTTGCGCCTTGGTCGGCGATCCCGATCTGCTATTTCTCGACGAGCCGACAACGGGCCTTGATCCGCAATCGCGCCGTCAACTGTGGGAGATTATCCGCGACTTTGGCCGGCAGGGGCGCACCGTGCTACTGACGACGCATTACATGGACGAGGCCGAGCGGCTGTGCAACCGCGTGGCGATCGTGAATGCCGGACAAGTGATTGCCCTGGGCACGCCGCGCGAGCTGATTGCCAGCCTGGGGGGCGAGCACGTCATCGAGTTTGCCTTGACTGCCGACGGCAACGGTGAGCTTCCTGCGGATGCATTTGCCGAGTTGCCTGCAGTAAGTTCGGCGCGCAAGGAGACAAACCACTACAGCCTGTCGGTGGCTGAGCCACACGTGGCGTTGCCGGCACTTTTAGGATGGCTTTCCGAGCGAAACCTGGCACTGGCGAATCTCACGACGCGGCACGCCAGCCTGGAGGACGTCTTCGTACACCTGGCGGGCCGGCACATCAACGATGGAGATGCCTCGTGATGAAACAGACCGCCCACACGACGCATCGCCCTTTGTTGCGGCGGCCACTGGTGCAGATCGTGCTGTCGCGCTTGCGCGAGTTCTATCGCGAGCCCGAGGCCGTCTTCTGGGTGTACGGCTTTCCCCTGCTCATGGTGGTGGCGCTGGGCATCGCTTTTCGCAATCAGCCGGATCGGCCCATCGCGGTCGACGTCGTCGAAGGGAAGGCTGGCGCTGCGGCCGAAGCCGCGCTCGCCGCCAATCAGCGCTTTTTGGTGCGTGTCGATACGCTCGAGGCTTGCCGGCAACGACTTCGGCTAGGCAAAACGGATCTGGTCGTTATCAGCGAGGAGTCTGCCGAACCGCGATACGACTATTGGTTCGATCCTGGGCGGCCGGAAAGCGCGCTTGCGCGAAATGCCGTGGACGATTGCCTGCAGCGCGCCGCAGGGCGCCAAGATCCCGTTCCGACCGGCAATCGCGAAATGACCGATCCCGGCGGCCGTTACATCGATTTTCTCGTGCCGGGACTGTTGGGCATGAGCTTGATGGGGGGTGGCTTGTGGGGCGTCGGTTTCGTCACGGTCGACATGCGCATTCGTAAGTTGCTCAAGCGGTTGCTCGCCACCCCGATGCGCAAAAGTGACTTCCTCGCGGGTATCATGGCAAGCCGACTCTTGTTCATGGTGCCCGAGGTGCTGGTGCTGTTGGTGTTCGCGCGGCTGGCCTTTGGCGTCGAGAATCAGGGAAATCTTCTATCGCTGATTGCGTTGATTTTTCTCGGCGCCTTCTCTTTTGCGGGCATCGGTCTGCTCGTGGCCAGCCGGGCCAAGACGTTGGAGGCCGTGAGCGGGCTGATGAACCTGGTGATGCTGCCGATGTGGGTGCTGTCCGGCATTTTCTTCTCGCCCGATCGTTTCCCCGAGATGGCCCAGCCGTTCATCCGCGCCTTACCGTTGACGCAATTGATCGATTCGCTGCGCGGCGTGATGCTGGAAGGGACTTCTTTGGCGGCGCAGGGGACAAACGTGGCGGCGCTGGCCGCCTGGGGCGGCGTGTCGTTTTTGCTGGCGTTGCGGCTGTTTCGCTGGAGTTGAACACTGCATCAAGGGATTGCCGCGCATGAGATCAGGATGGTCGCTGCTTTCTCTTGCATTGCTCTTCTCCGCAGTGGCGGGGTGCGCTGGCGATCCGTCACAGAGCGAAAAGTGCGCGCTGACGATCGAACTAGTGGATGAGGCTACTGGCGAGCCTTTGCCAGGCGTTGTGCAGGCGCGCGACGCCGCCGGGAAGCTGATTCCGTTCGAGGAGCTGGTAAATCGTGGCCAGGGAATCGAAGAACCAGGCCCAATCCACGACTGGTGGATATTGCCGAAGGTTACCACGGTAATGGTGCCCGCGCGGCTGCTCAAGCTCACGGCTTTTTCCGGCCTGGAAACCGAGTTGGCCACCCTCGACCTCGATCTACGTGACCGACGGGAAGCGAGTCCGAAGATCGCACTCAAGCGTTTTGCCGACGCTCGGCGCGCCCGCTTGCTCGCCGGCAATACGCACCTGCATTTGAAAAAGCTCAGCAAGCAGCAAGCCGATCGCTACCTGAGCGAGGTGCCGCTGGGCGACGGGCTGGATGTCGTGTTCCTGTCGTACCTCGAGCGTGCCGGATCGGATCTCGACTACACGAGCAACAAATACTCGCACGAGGATCTACACCGGCTGTCGCACAACCACTTGCACCTAGGGTACGGCGAAGAACTGCGACACAACTTCGACGCCTACGGCGAAGGGTACGGTCACATCCTGCTGTTGGATATTCCGATCATCATTCGGCCGGTCAGCATTGGGCCGGGATTGACCGAAGCAAAGTTCGATGCGCCCCCTCTGCAGGCCGGGATCGAACAAGCCCGCGACGCAAAAGGCAAGGTCATCTGGGCCCACAATCGCTACGGCTTCGAGGACATTCCCAATTGGATTACCGGACGCATCCACGCCAACAACATTTACGACGGCAGCGAGCGCGGCAGCTACCGCGATACGTATTACCGCTACCTGAACATCGGGCTGCACGTGCCGTTTTCGACCGGCACTGACTGGTTTATCTACGATCTTTCACGGGTGTACGTGGAGACCGATCCGGCACGTCCAGTTACGCCGACGGAATGGCTAGAACGGCTGGCGGCGGGCAAGACGTACATCACGAACGGGCCTCTTTTGGAATTCACCGTCGATGGCCAGCCGATCGGGAGCACGATCGAACTGGCGAAATCCGGCGCGCTATCGGTGCGTGCCCGCGCTGTCGGGCGATCGGACTTCAAGCGGATCGAACTCGTACACAACGGCCAGGTGGTCGAGCGCGCCGACAGCCGGCGAGACAAGGGGCATTTCGTTGCCGACATGGAGTTGCGGTTACCGATCAACGCTTCGGCGTGGCTGGCGCTGCGCACGCCGCCGAGGCCGGTGGCTGGGGATCCCGAACTGCAGGAGCCGGTTCCCAGCAACGAATTTGGCGGCGGAATCTTCGCCCATACGAGCCCCGTCTATGTGAACGTGGGCGGCGACGCGGTCTTCGACGCGGCCACAGCCGAGGGCCTGCTGGACGAGATGCGCTCCGACATGCGAGAGATCGACGAGCACGCGACGTTCGCAAATAACGCCGAGCGCCAGCGGGTGATGCACGTCTATGAGGAGGCGATCGGCGTGCTCGCCGAGCGCTTGGAGAAGGCGCCGTCGCGCGAAGAGTCGCCGTCGCCGTGATTGATAGCTGACGGAGCGAGCCTATTTCGGCTGTGCTTCTTTGGGTAGTTCCTCTTCGACTTGCAGGACGAGCGGATCCTGCGAGACGACTTTCGGCTCGTAATTCACATCACGCACCTGGATCTGCTTCGGCTCTCGCCAGGAAGCGCGCCAACGCACCGGTGGATAAGTTTTCGGAACATTTCCGCTGAAGCGGCCTTCGCGATCGGTATTCACGCCGCTGAAGCTGTTCATGGTCATTTCATCGGGCTGCACTTTCCCATCCGCGTCGACAACCCGGGGGAAGCCGAACACCGTCCAATCCTTGGCCAGCGGCTTGCCATTCTTGTCGATGAGCTTGCCGGATACTTTTTCGGTCGGAACCAGGTCAATCGGTTCGAGTTCGAATTCTTCCACGTTAGCGGGCACTTCGCGTCGGCTTCCCCAGCGACCCCCTCGGTTACGCCCTCCCCACGACTGGACGTCATGATAGTCTTCCGGAGCGCTATGCAGCCGCAGTTCGACGAATCCCGGAGGAACCATCGCGGTGTAATAACCCTGCGCGTCGGTTTCTACCTCGACGCACTCCTTCATATCATTTTGTGTCTTCGCGGACTGGCCATAGATCACGCCGAGCCTGAAGTTCGGATAGCCTTCGCCGGTGTCTTGCTTGCGAATTAGCCCGCGTACCTTCACCGCGGGGACGAGGTCGATAATCAGCACGGTTTCCAGGCCGGATGCGACGCGCTGACCTACGGGTACCTGCGGTCGTAGCGGCTGATTCGCCGGGAGTGATAAATCGGCGGAGAGCGCTCCTTCGGCCAGCCGCTCAACAGCGAACGCGCCTGTCTCATCCGCGCGGACGTCCGCCACGCCCCAGACGCCGACGCGTTTCGCTTGCGGAGGAACACTTGTACGCAGCGTGATGGGCCACCACAAACGAACGTTCTTCGCTGCGGATTGGATCGTACCGGTGACTTTGCCGGCGTCTGGCAATTCGATGTCGAAATGCGGGCTCGTCTGTGCCGGGCGATTATTGAGAAAGTAGTTGATGTCGAATTCGACGCGCCCCGACGCCGGTGCATCGACGCGCAGGTGATCAAGCGTTTCCGGCGAGAACGATTCGATCGTGGCAATTCCCTGCGCGTCGCTGCGGACGCGGAAGCGATCCGCCCAATCGGTCGGGATCAGCCAACCGATGCTGCCGCGCACACGAACCCGCATAACAGTCACGAGCGCATCAGCAACCGGTTTTCCCTGCGCGTCGTGCAGCAGCAGGGTTGTGCTCTTGCCTGGCTCGAGTTGCAACTTGTGTGGCTTGTCGGCGCGGGTACGGAGGTACCCCTGGATCGATCCCGTGCCTTGCAATCGCGCGGGGCCAAATCCCTTGGCGTGTGCCCAGAGAGTGCCCCAGGCCTTCTTGAATTCGTCGCGCCAGGGGATGCGAAACGTGCCGTCGGCGTCGGTCTTCGCCACGGCGGCAAAGGAGGCGGTTTCCTGCGATTGGTGATTAACGTCTTCGACGATCATCAGGCCGACGTCAGCGTCCGGGATGCCTTGGCCTTCCGGATCGACAACCCGACCGACGATCTCGCGGTCGTCCGCAGCAAGGACTCCGCAGGGCACCCCTGCCCAAAAAAAGATCGAGGCGCCCACAAGAAGCGCTACCCGAGAAACTGCCCGACGGTTCATGGGATCGTCCCTCTTGCTGCCTGCCCGGACGCGATCGCCGTAAGACTGGCCCTACGGCGACGTTACCGCATTCACGGGGCCGGTCAAGGATTTTGCCAGCTCGCGAATTCTTCGCGCGAGTGGGGCGGGGTGACCACAATGTGAGGATTCCGGCCTTTGTTCGCGCGGTCCGGAGCACAACGCAATCGCCGTGGACGCCTAAGTACTTGCCATGCTTCGGACGGGCGACAACCGCCGTTTTTCACGCTCTCGACACGCCGGGTGTGGCCCAAACAACCGTTCTTGACCCTCATTGCCCAAAGCTATAAACTTCTGCGCTGGAAAACTTTGCGCAGTTTCTCACCGTGCGGCCCAACCTGTTTGCCGCACCACTGCCGCCGCCGGTGCGTAAGGAAGCGCCTGGCAGGGATCATTCGCGCCGGATCATACCTATGCAAGTCCTCGAACGAATCTGGGAAATCATCGGGCTCATCTTCGGCGGGCTGGGGCGGACGTTCGAGCGTTCGCTGACCTCGCTGTTCGGTTCGTCCAACGCCCGGTATATCAAGCGCTTGCAACCGAAGGTCGACGCCATCAATGCCCTGGAACCGAAGTACCAGGCCATGAGCGACGCCGACCTGAGGGCGCAAACGGCTGAGTTCCGCCGCCGCCTGACAGCCGGCGAGACGCTCGATGATCTGCTGGTCGAGGCATTTGCCGTTTGTCGCGAAGCCGGCCGCCGCTGGCTGAACATGCGGCACTACGACGTCCAACTCTTCGGCGGCATGGTGCTCCATTCCGGCGCCATCGCCGAAATGGTCACGGGCGAAGGTAAAACCCTGGTCGCCACCCTGCCTGCCTATCTTAACGCTCTGGAAGGCAAGGGCGTCCACGTCGTCACGGTGAACCCCTACCTGGCCCGCCGCGACATGGAATGGATGGGCCCGTTGTACATCAACCTGGGCCTTACGGTCGGGGCGATCTATCCGGATATGGATCCCACGCTGCGGCAGGAGGCCTACAAGTGCGACATCACGTACGGCACGAACAACGAATTCGGCTTCGACTACCTGCGCGACAACATGAAGCCGGGCGCGTTCGGTGATACGAAGTACGAGCCTAGCCGCCAGCAGTGCCAGCGCAAATTGCATTACGCGATCATCGACGAGGTCGACAATATCCTCATCGACGAAGCGCGGACGCCGCTCATCATTTCCGGTCCGGCCCACGACGACGTTACACGCTACGCCAAGGCCGACCGTATCGCGCGGCAGTTGAAGAAGGAGGTGCATTTCGAGGTCAAGGAAAAGGAACACACCGTCCACCTGACCGACGACGGAGTGCGCGAGGCCGAAAAACTGGCCGGCGTCGAGACGTTCTACACGGCCGGCAACATGGACTGGCCGCACCTGATCGATAACTCGCTCAAGGCCCATTACCTGTACAAGCGCGACGTGAATTACGTCGTTCAAGGCGACGAAGTGATCATCGTCGACGAGTTCACCGGCCGCTTGATGCAGGGCCGGCAGTGGAGCGATGGCCTGCACCAGGCCGTCGAGGCAAAAGAAGGCGTCCGCGTCAAGGAAGAGACACAAACCTACGCCACCATCACGCTGCAGAACTTCTTCAAGCTGTATGACAAAATCTCGGGCATGACCGGTACGGCCATGACCGAGGCGTCGGAATTCTGGAAAATCTACAAGCTCGACGTCATCGCCATCCCGACCAACAAGGGGATGCAGCGAACCAATTTCCCCGACGTCATCTACCGCACCGAGCGGGAAAAGTACGAGGCGATCGTCGAAGAGATCGAGCGACTGCACAAGTGGGATGTTCTGGAGATGAAGGACCGCTCCCACAAGGTCGGCACGATCACGAAAGACGAAAGCGAACGCCTGGAAATCGAATTGAAGGAAGGGCGCAAGCGCGAGTGGGTGCCCAAGAGCGACATCGTCGCCATGTACCATCGCGGTCGGCCGATTCTGGTCGGCACGGTGTCGATCGAAAAGAGCGAAAAGCTCAGCACCATGCTCAACCGGCGCGGCATCAAGCACGAAGTGCTCAACGCCAAGCATCATCAGCGCGAGGCCGAGATCGTGGCCCAGGCCGGCCGCAAAAACGCGGTGACCATCGCCACGAACATGGCCGGTCGCGGTACCGACATCATCCTGGGCGGCAACCCCGACACGATGGCCTGGGCCCTGCTGCAAGACAAGTACGAGACGCGCCTCGACGTGCCGCAGGAAGAGTGGAACAAGCTGGTCCAGGAAATCGAGCAGCGCGAAAAAATGAAGGCCGAAGGGGCCGAGGTCAAAGCGCTCGGCGGTCTGCACATCATCGGGACCGAACGGCACGAGGCGCGGCGTATCGACCTCCAGTTACGCGGCCGTTGCGGTCGTCAGGGCGATCCCGGCAGCAGCCGCTTCTTCCTCTCGTTGGAAGACGACCTGATGCGCATCTTTGCCGGCGAGTGGGTGAAGAATATGCTCACTCGACTCGGCATGCAGGACGGCGAAGCCATCGAAAGCAAGATGGTCAGCCGGCGGATCGAGGGCGCGCAAAAGAAGGTCGAAGAGCGCAACTTCGACATTCGCAAGAACCTGCTTGAATACGACGAAGTCATGGACGAGCAGCGCAAGCGCGTCTACGGCTTCCGCCAGGACATTCTCAACGGCGGCAACTGCAAGCCGAAGATCCTGGACATGATCGATCGGCAGATCGACACGTACCTGGCCGATTTCCTCGACAAGGATTATGGCGCCTCGACCTTTGCCAAGGCCGTGGGGGGAGAGCTGGGCATCGAGCTGGATCCGAAAGATTTCCGCGGCATGGATTTTCCCACCGCCGAAGCCCGCGCCAAGGAAGAAGCGGCCCGCATGGCGGAAGGCCAAATCCTCGACGCTATCGAGGAGAACCTGCCCGAGGACGCCGAGCAGTCGGAGTGGAATTGGGAGGCGCTCGCGAAGTTCGCCAACACGCGCTGGAAGCTGAACCTGCGCGACCGTGATCTGAAGAAGGTCGGCCGCGACACCCTGGACGAAATGCTGCTCGAAAAGGCCCGCGAGGCGATCGACGCCACGGATCTGTCGCAGGCGGCACGCGTGCTGGAAGACGGCTTCGGCGTCCGCACGGCGTGCGGTTGGGTGCAGTTCAAGTTCGGCGTGCAGCTCGATCCCGAGGAGATGAAGAAGCTCGACGCCCGAGCGTTCACCGAGCTGGTGCGCGAGCGCGCCAAGGAAGCCTACGAAGTCAAGGAAGCCGAATTTCCGGTTCGTGCCGCGTTCTCGCACTTCACGGCCCGCGATGCGCAAGGCCAGAAGCGCTACGATCGCGATCAGCTCGTGGCCTGGGCCCGGCAGCGTTTTCAGGTTGATTTGAACGTCGACGACTTGCGCAACATGCAGCGCGAGGAAGTCCAGCAGATGCTGGTCGAGTACAGCAAGAAAGCGCTTGTGCAGGCCAACGAAACACTGGCCGAGGCCCATCAGCAGGTTGGAAAACTCTTCGGCGAAGGCGCCGATGCCAACGCCACCGTGCGCACGGTGACCGGCGGCAATGGCGCCATGAGCTCGCTGACAGCCTGGTTGCGCGAGCGGATGGAATATGAGATCACGCCCGAGGCGATTGCCGAACTCGATCGAGACGAGCTGGAGCGAAAGCTCACCGGCGCGGTCGAGGATCGCTACCGCCCCGAGATCCGCCGGCTGGAGCGCGAGGTGGTGCTCTACGTGCTCGACACCATGTGGAAAGACCACTTGCTGGCCATGGACCACTTGCGCTCGAGCGTCGGTTTGCGCGGCTACGCCCAGGTCGACCCTAAGGTGGAATACAAGCGCGAAGGCATGCGCACCTTCGAGCAGATGTGGAACACATTTGGCGAGCGCGTGACGGATATGATCTTCCGCATGGAAGAGCTGGACGAAGGATTCGTCGGTTCGACCTGGACCGAGAGCCGCGCAACGCACGACTCGCCCGGCGCGACCACGGCCACCATGACCAGCGATCAGCAAACCGCGATCGACAACTCGGACGCGCCGACCAAGATCGAGCCGATCCGAAATCGTGGCGAGCACGTGGGCCGCAACGATCCCTGCCCCTGCGGCAGCGGCAAGAAGTTCAAGAACTGCTGCATGCGCAAGGGCGGCTAAGGTTCCTCACACCGCGTTGGGAAAGGATTCCCGCGTGCCGTATCTGTTCAATCTTTTTTACATGGCGCTGATCGTCGTCGCCTCACCCTGGCTCTTGTACCAGGTCGTGCGGCGCGGCAAATATCGCGCTGGACTGGCCGAGAAGTTTCTTGGCCGCGTGCCGGTGCGACAGGGGAATCGTCCCTGCCTGTGGCTGCACGCCGTGAGCGTAGGCGAGGTGAATTTGCTCGCGCCGCTTCTGGCCGAGATTCGCCGCACGCGCCCCGACTGGGAATGCGTCATCTCGGCAACAAGCGTCACGGGCTACACGCTCGCGCGAAAGAAATACGCCGACTACACGGTCTGCTACTGCCCGTTGGATTTCAGTTGGGCGGTACGCGCCGCGATGCGCCGCATCCGGCCCGATTGCCTGGTGCTCGCCGAGCTCGAGTTGTGGCCCAACCTGATCCGCGCCGCGCGCGAGGCGGCGTCCGCCGTGGCGATCATCAACGGCCGTCTGAGCGAGCACAGCTTTCGCGGTTATCAGCGGGCGCGGCTCTTCTTGCGGCCGCTGGTTGAAAAGATTGATCTCGTGGCGGTACAGAACGAAGAGTTCGCCGCCCGGTTTCGGGCGCTGGGCGCACGCGACGAGGCGGTGCGCATCACGGGCTCGATCAAGTTCGACGGCGCCCAGACCAGCCGCGCCAATCCGGCGACGGTGGCACTGGCCAAAGCGGCGGGCTTTGCGACCGACGACATTGTCTTTCTAGCCGGCAGCACGCAGCAGCCTGAAGAGGCATTGGCGCTAACGGCGTATAAGTCCTTGCGTGATCGGTTCCCTAGGTTGCGTCTGGTGCTCGTGCCCCGGCATCCCGAGCGCTTCGAAGAGGTCGCCGCCTTACTGGCCGCTTCGGAAATTCCTTGGCAGCGGCGGAGCAAGTTGAATGCGGACGGTGTCGATCCCCAAGCGCGCGTGCTGATGGTTGATACGGTGGGCGAGCTGGGGGCCTGGTGGGGAACGGCGCATATCGCCTTCGTAGGCGGCAGTATTCACAAGCGCGGCGGGCAGAACATGATCGAGCCCGCCGCCTATGGCGCCGCCGTTTCGTTCGGGCCGAACACGCGCAACTTTCGCGACATCGTGGCCCAGTTGCTCGCGGCCAAGGGAGCCGTTGTGGTGCGCGACGGCGCGGAGATGACCGCCTTCGTCGAACGCTGCCTTGTCGATTCGTCGTTTGCCAGCAATCTGGGCAGCAACGCGCGCGGGCTGGTGGCGCGGCAACTGGGCGCGACGGCCCGCACGCTCGCCGGTATTGACCGGCTGATGGACCGACCCCAGGGCGAATCGAGTCGCGCGCGCTCGGCGGCCTGAATAGCGGCGCAGTCCGGCGAACAGTTCTCGGTCCACTCTCAGCCTGTGTCGGATCACCACGCGCCGATCCGCTACAATAGCAGTTCGTTCGGGCTGTCCAAGTTTCAGTTTCGCCGCGAGTATCACCTTCTCATCGCGGCGGTCGAGGGTTGATCCATGGGTTCGAATTTTACGCGAGGCCGCGTGCTGCAAGGTGTGGCCGTGGTGTTCGAGGGGGACATCTGGGTCGAGGACTATTCGGCGAAAGCGGGAGCGGTGCCGTGGAAAGCCGGCTATTTTTCGCCGAAGACCACGCCCGTCATTCCTGGCGACTGCCGGCTGGAATTGGCCGATGGCCGTACCGGCACGATGACCTGTATGAAGAGTCAGCCCGGCATGAGTGGCGGCTCGAGCCTGCAATTTCACGGCGTGGGACCATTGTCCGGTCCCGGCAACAAGGCGACCGAGGAGTTTTTGCCCGAGCGCGTCGACCTGCGGCTCTCGCGCGTGGAGATGGAGCTTTTCCAGCGCGCCGCGCAGCAGGAAAACCTGAGTCTGACGGTGTGGATTCGCAACCGGTTGCGGGCGTCGCTCAACGAAAAGGATAGTTCGTAAGAAATAGCTTCAAAGCCGACGGTGGCGTGCAACCGGTTTGGGTTGCCATTAATGGGGTGCACTGGTGGCTTGTCCACCAGTGCTTGAGCGCAGCTTTGGGACACCAATGGGACCAGCCACCAGTGGCACTCAACAAGGTTCGAGAGTGTCCACGTCAGACTAATTCGCTGCCGCCGCTTTCGCCTTTCGCGCGGCCAGCTCTTTATCGAGTGCCTCTTTGAGAATCGGCATCACGCCCACTGATTGTTGCAGCCGCGCGATCTCGGCCTGCGCATCCTTAGCCTGCCGCGCATCGCGACGCTGTGCGGCTTGATAGCGCTCGGCCAGCGCGCCGGTCAATTGCAGGCCGGCGAGTTGATTCTGCTCTTCGTCCAGATCCATCGAGTCGGCAGTCAACCTGGCCCAGGTCGCGGCATGCTTCTTGGCCGATGTCACGTCCTTGATGGTGCGCGCCACGGCCATGAGATCTTCGGCCGTTGCGATCGAGCGCTCGACCAGGGTGACAAACTCTTCGCCGCGAGGGTCGCTGTTCGGGTTTTGCTGCGCGGCATCGGGTCTTGTTGCCGCCGCCGCTTTCGCGGCGCGCTGTTGCGTGGCCAAGGGACCGTTCGGATCGCGAGCTGCTTCTGCGTCGATCGCGGCGCGGAAGACGTCGCCCACCTCGGGAATTGCGGTAATGCGCTGAACCTCGGCATTATGCGCTTGGACGAGAGCGTTGATGCGGGTCGCGAGCGATTCGCACTTGGCGACCTCATCCTTGGTGGCGCTGATCTTGACGTGCGGTTGTTGGTCGACGAGCCGTGCTTGTTCGGCCATGGATCGAACCGCTTCGGGCGACAACCGTTTGGCCGAAGCAACGTCCACGATTTGCCGCTCGGCATCCAACATCTTTTGCGTCGTCTCGAGCGTCTGCTGGAGAAGCGTCAAGCGGTCGATGGCTTCCAGGTCGTACACGTAGCCGCCGTGGGAGCGGAGTCGCTTGGCCACGGCCTCGTCCTTTTCGGTGGACAGGCGTGCGTCGAGCGCGGCCCGTAACATCGGCAGAGCGTCCGGCACCTGGCGAATGTGTGATATGGCGGCTTCGTAGGTCGGCAGGAGCTGATTCATTTTTTGCTCGTTCGCGTGATCGCGCTCGGCATCGGCTCCCGAGAGACGAACACGCTTCGGACGGTGCTCGGCCAAGGTCGCGACCTCGGCCATTCGATCGGCCCAATGCGCAGCCTGTTGCCGCGCCGAGGCCGCGTCCGTGATTTTCTGCAACGTGGCGATCACGTCCGCCTGTGCCTCGAGCACTCGGTCAACCGTCTCCATGTAGGCGCGCACGTCTTCGGGCGACGACGGACCGTCAGGCGTTGTCGTCGCGCTCGTCATGGGAGTCGCGACCGTTGAATCCGGCGGCGGCTGTACATCAGGCGGATTCGTGGCAGCGTTCTCCGCCGGCGAATGGACCACCGGTGGCGCCGCAACAGGCGGCATTGCGGCAGGTGGCGCTATGGCGGGCGGCGCCGTGGAATTGGCTGTCGGCGGCATGGTTGCGACCATCGGGCGATTGCCCGGCGACGCCGAACCAGAGCCTGACCAAAACAGCACGGCTACAAGCAGAACGACGACAACAAGCAACCCGGCGCCGATCGATGCGTACAAGACCAAGGGATTCTTCCCACGGGCCTTGGCCAAAGCAGGCGAGGTGTTCGCGGCAAAACCTGACGGCGCGGTCGCCTCATCCCCGAGAAGCGAGTCCGATAGTTCGTCGAAGGGATGAGAGGCCGCCGTCGATATTGGCAATTCTGGTGTCGACGCCGCGGTAACCGGCGAAGCAGTCGATGGCGGGTTCCCCGGAACGCGCAACTTGTTGCCGCAGCCCGGGCACGCGACGGCGCGACCAGCCGCGGCTGCCGGTGCGCGGATTTTCTTGCCGCAGCCACCGCAGCGAAATTCGATGTTCTGTGATTGCGACGAGGCCGCGGCGCCGCTCGCTTGCGCCTTGCCGGTAGGCCGGGCCGATTCGTTCGCGCCGATGGGGTTCGCAGTGCCGGAAGGCGAGGAATTCGCGGCCTCGACCGGTGCGGGCCGGGGCACCCCGATCGGCGCCTGACACTTGGGGCATTGGCCGCGGCGGCCGGCGTACTCGTCCTTCAGCCGCAAAGTCGCCTGGCAGCTTGGGCAATTGAATTGAATCGGCATGTAAGCGCACGCAAGAGCTGATCGCGACAATCTCCCACTAGCAACTCAGCAGCCCCGGCGCTGCATTATGCGCGGTCGTTACAACCGCGGCAAAACGCCCCGTGCGGTGGTTGCTGACCTCGTAGGGCAGTGTCTATAATAGCGAGATTCTGGGCCCTCCGGCCTCTTTCGCTTGCGCCCACCCATCACCAGCTTTTATAGCTTCGAGGAGAACCATCCGTGGCATCGGGAAAATACCTGTTCACCAGTGAATCGGTCAGCATGGGGCATCCTGACAAGCTCGCTGACCAGATTTCGGATGGCGTGCTCGATGCTCTGCTGGCCGGCGATCCTATGAGCCGCGTGGCCTGCGAGACGATGGTCACCACGGGCATTGCCATCGTAGCCGGCGAGATCACGACCAAGGCCAAGGTCGACTTCTCCGACATCGTGCGTCAAGTCATCAACGAGGTCGGTTACACCGACGATCGGATGGGCATCTGCGGCGACACCTGCGCCGTGATGGTGGCAATCGACAAGCAAAGCCCGGATATCGCCATGGGCGTCAACGAGAACGCGGCGGCGGGCAAGGAAACGGGCGCCGGCGACCAGGGCTTGATGTTTGGTTACGCCTGCAACGACACCCCCGAACTGATGCCGCTGCCGATTGCCTTGGCCCATCGCATCACGAATGAATTGACCGCGGCCCGGCGTCGTGGCGACGTCGAGTGGTTGCGTCCGGACAGCAAGAGCCAGGTGACGGTCGAGTACGACGGCGACCGGCCGCTGCGGATCGACACGGTTGTGGTTTCGACGCAGCATGGCCCGAAGGTCAGCCAGCAAGAGATCCGCGACTTCGTGATCAATAAGGTCATCAAGCCGGTGCTGCCGCGCGACCTGGCCAACGGCGACATCACCTATCACATCAATCCGACCGGTCGTTTCGAGGTCGGCGGCCCGCAGGGTGATTGCGGTCTGACCGGGCGCAAGATCATCGTCGACACCTACGGCGGTTGGGGCCGTCACGGCGGCGGTGCTTTCAGCGGCAAGGACCCGACGAAGGTCGATCGTAGCGCGGCCTACATGGCCCGTCACGTGGCCAAGAACATCGTGGCCGCCAAACTGGCTGAGCGCTGCGAAGTGCAGTTGGCCTACGCCATCGGCGTGGCCGATCCTGTGAGCGTACACGTGGATACCGCGGGCACCGGCCGATTGGACGACGCGCGGATTTGTGAGCTGGTGCGCGACCTGTTCCCGCTCAAGCCGGGCAAGATCATCGAGTACCTCGATCTGCGGCGGCCGATCTATCGGCTGACCGCGGCCGGCGGACATTTCGGCCGCAGCGAGCCGGAGTTCACTTGGGAGAGCACCAAGCGCGCCTCGGAACTGGCCAAGGCCGCCGGCAGCGAAGCGGTGGCTCGCTAGTTTGCCGGTTGACTTCGCGCACGATCCGTAACGAGAATCGACCGCATGGACGGGCAGTCGAGTACCCACGCACGCACGGATGATTTCGACCCGGCAGCGCTGGCCGCCGATTTGGCCACGGTGTTCGTGGGAGTCTTGCTGGCGCTCGAGTGCGTTATCGCTGGCGTGCTGTTGGTGCGCCGAGCCCAAGGAGCGCTGTCGGTCACGGCTTCGCCCGGTTGGCTGATGACCTGGATGGCTTTGGCCGTGGCCGTCACGGCGGCGGCCCGTCTGGCCCTCGGCAAATATGGCAAAGGCGATGCCGGCATGGTGCTCGCCGTACGGTATCTTCCGACCGGGGCACTGGCGCTAACGGCGCTGGCGCTAACCTCATTTCGCGCACCCTTCGTGGTTCTCATGCTGTGGGCGATGGTGGTCGTGGAAGAGGCAGCCGCGCGCCTCTTGTTACGTGAGGGACTGCCTGGGACCCTTGGTCGCCTCGGACTACGGGAGCGACGCCGATGGTTGGGGGGGCGCGTTTCGTCGGAATCGGGGCCAGAGGCACCGGCAATCGATGAGCGGCCCGGCCCGGCGGATTCCGAACCTGCAGCGGGTCGGACGCCCGCACACGTCGATCGAGTCACCTCGGCTCGATTTGCTCAGCGCATCGAACGCGTACAGTCGGTCGACGGAACCGACTTGCTGTCGAGCACCCTGACAGCGCGCCTTGCCCCAGGGCAGATCACCGCGCACGTACATGTGGCGTTTTGTCCCCCTTTTTCGCGTGTGCCGCGACTCGATTTTCGGCAGATGGCGGGCCCGGCGGCCCGGATCAAGGTGGGGCAGGTGTTGCCGCACGGCGTTCGCTTCGACCTGAAGCTCAATACGCCCGCGGCCGAGCCCGTGACACTTAGTCTCGAGGTGCGGGCATTGCACGCGGTCGAGCAAAGCACGCCATCCCCCCACGGCAACTCGGCCTTGAACGAGTAGAATGTCGGCGACCCCAAGCCCGCGGAAGGAGCGCTCACCCGGCTAACCGCGCGCTGGGAAAGGTTCATGCCTTGCTTACGATCCCGATGCGGATCGTAAGCGCGAATGTCCGCAACGTGAAGCCATTGATCGGAGGATTCGCGTGGATTTGATCTATCGATATGACCCTTTCCAGCCGATCGCGGTTAACCGGCCCGGCACCGTCGAGGAGGCCATCCAAACCCTGGCCGCCGGAAATCGCCGGCTGGTGGACCTGGTGAGCCACATGCAAAGGGCGACTCTGGGAGAAACGGCGGAGGGCGAGATCGTCGTGCCGATCAGCCCCGTCTCGTTGGGGTTGCCCTTTTTTCGCGGCGCGATCCTCGACCAGCAGCCGTTTGCCATGGTTTTGGGCTGTTCGGATGCGCGGGTGCCGTTGGAATCGATCTTCGACCAGAGCTTCAACGAAATGTTCGTCGTGCGCATCGCGGGTAACGCGCTGAGCACGGAATGCGTCGGCAGCTTTACCTATGGCGTGCGCAATTTCAAGAAATCGCTCAAAATCATGGTCGTGCTGGGTCATACCGGTTGCGGCGCGCTGACGGCCGCGGTCGATACCTATCTGGCACCCAACGAATACGCCAACATCGGCTTCACGCATGCGTTGCGGGCCCTGGTAGACGGCGTGATGATCGCGGTCCGCGGCGCGGCGAAGTCGATCGAGCGCTGCTGCGGCCGCGACATCGCCAAACATCCCAACTATCGCGCCGCGCTGTTGGACGTGGCGGTCTATCTGAACGCCGCGATTACGGCGCTCGACCTGCGCCGCGAACTGCAAGCCGTGTCGGATTTCGACCTGCCGGTGTACTACGGGGTGTGCGACTTGAAAACGCTGCTCGTGACCCCGGTGCCGGTCTCGCCCACGACGACCGAGCCCGATCTTCGCCTTGCTCCGCAAAGCGTCGCCGGCTTTATCGAGTTGGGGAAAGAAATGGTAGACGTGCTGGTGGCGAACGGCACACTGGCGTAAAGTCGGCAGCGCGACCGCCGGTCGAGCACTGGCCAAATGTCCGCGGTGACGGCGCCTGGCGGACTATAATGGAACAGACACGTGCGAGTGCCGCGCGCAACTGACCGAGGAAGCGACAATGGCCCGTTGGCCGCGACATACCTGGACTACGCTCTACACGTACCTGGCGGTATTCGTGTTGTTCCCGGTGTGCTGCGCGCTCGCCTATCTGTGGGTCCGCGGCTGGCACTTCTAGCGGTCAGAAATAAAAAGGGCCCACGCCGACCTGCGACGTGAGCCCTGTTGCAAACGTTAGTTCGGACGATTGCTGATTAGTTCAGCTTGGCCAGCCGCGTCAGTTGCAAGAGGTCGACCGTGATCGCCAGCACTTCGCGGTTGTAGAAGTTCTCGGGATCGAAGACCGGCTTATTGCTCTTGGCCAGCTCTTCGAGTTCCTTTTCTTCTTCCTTGTCGGCATTGATTTCCTCGCGCTCGGCGAGGAACTTCTGCTCGTTCAGCGAGACCGTTTTGCGGTTCTTCTGCTCTTGGTAACGATCGATGTTCCGCAGCACGCCTTGGAACTCGGTCGATCCACTGCGGCGCTCGGCCGAAAGCTTTGTCAGTTGGTTGATCAAATGGGAGTCGACATTGGGCGACCGGCGATAGGGGACTTCGTCCACTTTGTCGAAGCTGAGGGCATAATCCAAGTCGGATTCGCCCATCGCGGCGACGCTCGTGAGCGAAGGCAGCTCGATGTCGGAAACCACGCCACGATTCTGTGTGCTGTCGCCGTCGGGCCGATAGAACTGCTGCATCGTGATCTTCAGAGCGCCCAATTGCGGGGCGTTCGGAATGCGTCCGAAGAACTGCCGCGACAGGTCGAGCAGACTTTGCACGGTACCTTTACCGTGCGTCGATTTGTCCCCCACGACCAGTCCGCGGTGATAGTCCTGAATGGCACCGGCGAAGATTTCGCTGGCGCTCGCGCTGAACTTGCTGGTCAGGACCACCAGTGGGCCGTCCCAGGCGACGCCACGCTCCAGGTCGTCGTATTGTTGCACGCGGCCCTCTGAGTCCTTGACTTGCACGACGGGCCCTTCGTCGATGAACAGCCCGGTCAAGCTGATGGCCTCGGGCAGGCTGCCGCCGCCATTCATGCGCAGATCGAGTACGACGGCCTGCACGCCCTTCGACTTGAAATCGTCGAGAATGCGTCGCACGTCGCGCGTCGTGCTCTTGAAGTCGGGCAGATCGCGGCGGGCACCTTCCATGTCCATGTAGAAGCTCGGCAGATCGATCACGCCGATCTTGTAGGTTTGCCCCCCCTTGGTCTCGTCGATGATGCGGGCCCGGGCTTCGCTGTCGGTGAGCTTGATTTCATCGCGAGTAATGTCGTAGACGCGCTTCTCGCTCGAGCCGTTCGGAATGACTTCCAGTCGCACGACCGTGCCGCGGCGACCGCGAATCTTCTGCACGACGTCCGAGAGCTTCATGTTCACGATGTCTTCGATCGGTCCATCGCGGCCTTGGCCGACGCCGATCACCTTGTCGTCAGCCTTCAGACGTCCATCCTTGTCGGCGGCGCCGCCGGGCACGACCTTCGTGACCTGGGTGTAGCCATCGTCGCCAGCCATCAGGGCCGCGCCGATGCCGTCGAGTTGCAAGCGCATCTCGATCTCGAAGTTCTCCAGCGTATGCTTCGACATGTACGAAGTGTGGGGATCGAAGGCCGTGGAGAGGGCCGTCAAATAGACCTCTAGCAGCTCGTCGCTGTCGTACTGGTGCATACGACGGGCGAAGTTGTGGTATCGCTTCGACAGCTTCTCGCGCGGGTCCTCGGGCGGCTTGGCCGCTTCGGCCGGCGTGGTGTCGTCTTTCGGAGAATGTTCGGTAGTTGCCTTCTTGGTCTTGCCGGCTTTCAGTACCAGCAGGTCATACTTGATGCGCTTGCGCCAGAAGTCACGCGCCTCGGCCTTGTTGCGAGCGTAGTGCGTGGCGTCGGGATCGGTGATCATGTCCTCGTCGACCGTGAAATCGAGATTGTCCTTCAGGATCTCGTCGGCCAATTTCACGCACTCATCGACGCGTTGCAAAAAGACGTTGAACACCTGGTAGGCGAAGCTGACGTCCCCCTTGCGCGTGAGTTCGTCGAGATCGTCCTGACGCATCTTGAAGCTGTCGACGTCCTGCTGCTGAAAATACAACTTCATCGGATCGAGCATTTTCAAGTACCGATCCAGAAAGCGATGCCCGATTTCGTTATCCAGCGGGTGCTTCGACATGTGCTGGCTTCGAAGCAACTGCACCACCGCCTTGGTTACGTTGTGATCATCATCCGTCGGTCCGACGGGATCAGCCCAAGCAACCCCCGGAGCCGTAGCCGCCATGGCGAGCATTGCCAGCGAGACGCGGTTCAGCGAAAGTCGGCGGACGGCTGGGAGAATATGACGCATCGCAAATCCTTTTCTGCTCGTTAACTTGGGAAAAGGCCAGAGCCAGGGGTGCGAAATCAAGTCGTGCCGTAGAAACGGAGATTGCCTTTCATGTTCATCGGTGCCTGACAAGCCAGGCCATCACACCGTCGCCGTTCGCTATCCCTTTCAACCCTCCTACGGTTGTGCGGGGTCGCCTGGCCAGCATCACTACCGATAAACCTGAAATCTGTTTCCGCGCGGCCGAGAATGGCGTTGACGGGCGACAAAGATAGCTAAGTCTATCGAAGACAATGGGTTAGCGGATACTATACAGTCGCCAATTGAAAAGCAATATCAACCACGATGGCTCGAGGGCACCTGTCTTGTTACGGCTGCCGCAGTAATTCGGTTTCCGTCGAATCCCGTTCCAGTCCTGGATATGTTGTTAGTTTCGACGCCGCTGGGGGGCTTCAGGGTTGTGCCGCGGGTGGCTTGACGATTCCTGCAAGTTCCAAAATCGCTTCAGCAAGGTCGGAATCGGGCCCCAGACGGTCGGTTACGACGAACTCGCGTGCGGGCCATCGGGCCGCGGCCGCGGCGACCATGCCACGAATTCGATCGAGTAGCTCTCCTTGAAAAAGCAGGTGCGGTTCGACCACGATCCGCGGCAAGGCCAACTGCGGCAATAAGCCCAAAGCACGCTCGAGCGAAGGTTCCGCCATTGCCAAGAAGCAGGTTTCGTGTCGGCCGGCACCGGTTTGCGCTGCTCGCTGCCGGGCAAAGGCGCCGAGTGCCGCGTTGGCACCTTCGTCCTTCGTGCCGCGGCCGACCACAACGAGCAGCGTCTGGTCATTCGGCCGTGGCGGCAGATTCTTGAGTGACTCCTCGTAGCGGCGCTGCGCTAATTCGCTGATCGCCGCGTGCGAGCCGAGATGTGGCCGTTGCTCGATCGTGGCCTCGGGAAATTGGGCCGCCGCCGCCGCGACCAGTCGCGGGATATCGCGTTTGGCGTGCCCGGCCGAAACTAAGAGCAGTGGCACCACCGCCAGCCGCCTTGCGCCGCGTCGGATGGCCCGTTCGACGCCGCCGATCAGATCCGGCTCGACCAGCTCGAGGAAGCACCCCTCGACGGTCGTCTTGGGCGCGAGTCCCGTGACCAGGTTCACTAGCTCGGCGAACTCAGCGCACCCGCGATCATCGCGCGTGCCATGCCCCACAACGATGAGACCATCGGGGCGCGAGCGGTCGAGTGTCTGCGCGGTGGATACGTCCATCGTGTCGCGGGATGTTTCAGCGAATCTCGGATAGGCGAAGTGCCCCAAAAGCTGCCCGGCTGCTGCCCCATTTTACGTACCAAGACCGCAATCGTCGCGGCCGAAGCGCCGTAGTTCGCCGCGGCACGCCGTGTCTCCGGGCAACGCGCCCCGCAATTGTACGGCGTGTGTTATAGTGGACGAAATGGCCTGATGACCGCCCCGGGCGAAAGGTTTATGCCCCCGCTGTACACGTATTTGACCATGACCATCGGGCCGCAAGCAGGCATGAATTTCCTGCTGCACGAGGCCCGCGAGTGCCGGATCGGGCGGGGCGAGGAATGCACGATCACGCTTCTGGACCCGATCTGCTCGCGCGTCCACGCCGTGCTGTCCTGCCGCGATCGAACCTGGCGGGTGCGCGACGCCGGCAGCCGCAACGGCACCTTCGTCAACGAACAGAAAGTCGACGAGGCCGTGCTGGCCGAGGGGCATTCGGTGCGCATCGGTGCCTGCGAATTCACTTTCCACCAGACCGAGCAGCCCCCCACAGCCGGCTCCGTCGTCGCCGACAAAGGCAAGGAAACCATTGTCCGCGATACGGTCATGGGAAGCTTCCTCGGTGAGGAGCTCGCACTTTCCGCCATCCAGGATTCGGAGCAGGCGCAAGATCTCTTGCTCCTCTATCAGCTCAGCATCAAGCTCTTAGGTTGTGCTGACCCACAAGAAGTGATTCGCGAGTCGCTTGATCTGCTGCGAACGCGCACCAATGCGTCGGTCGTCGGCTTCTTGTGGGTTAGCGATGACGGCCATTTGAAGCCAAAGCTCGTCATCCCCGAATCGGCCGCCAAGCAAGTTGCGTTGAGCGAATCGCTTACGCGGCTGGTCTCGGACGAGGGGCACGCCGTGTGGACCGCCAACCAACGCTCAGCGCCCGAAGATGATCGGCCGCAGGACTTTGCCGATGCGTTTTGCGTACCGCTCGTGCAATCCGGCGCCGTGCTGGGCGCCATCCACGTTTATCTCGATCACGGTCGCTTCCGGCAATCGGAATTCGAATTCGCGATCTCGGTCGCCAACATCTCGGCCGTGGCGCTGGCGCGAGCGCGGCACGAAGAATCGCTGTCGAGCGATTTTGCGCGGCTCAAAGCCACCTCGCCCGGCTACGACGAACTGGTCGGCGATTGCACGGGCATGCGCGACTTGAAGGCCAAGCTCTGCCGCCTGGCGCGCGCCACCGGCTGCGTACTGGTGCGCGGCGAAAGTGGTACCGGCAAGGAACTGGTCGCACGCGCCATCCACCGCGCCAGCCCGCGCGCCGATCGGCCGATGTTGACCGTCAATTGTGCCGCGATTCCGGCCGACATCATGGAAAGCCAGTTGTTCGGTCACAAGGCCGGCTCGTTTACCGGCGCCTCGACGGATCATGCCGGCTATTTCCGCCAGGCCGACCTGGGAACGCTCTTTCTCGACGAAGTGGGCGAGCTGACGCTGGCCGGGCAATCGAAGCTGCTGAGAATTCTCGAAGGGCACCCGTTTTTGCCCGTCGGTTCGAGCCAGGAGGTGAGCGTGGACGTCCGCGTGATCGCCGCCACGAACCGCGACCTGCTCTCGTACGTGCGCGAAAAGAAGTTCCGCGAAGATCTGTATTACCGACTCAGCGTGTTCGAGGTCGTGATTCCGCCGCTGCGTGAGCGCGGTGCCGATATTGGCCTGTTGGTCGATTTTTTCCTGGAACATTTTCGCCAGCAGCACGGCCGGCCAGGGCTCGAGCTTTCGCCCGGAGCCAAGGCCAAGCTGCTCGCCTATCAATGGCCCGGCAACGTGCGCCAGTTGCGCAACGTGATCGATAGCGCTGTCGTCCTGGCGATGGGCAAAACCATCGACGAGCAGGACCTGGGGCTGCAGGATGCCGGCGCCACGGGTGAACTCGATTCGCTGCGCATGGACGTGTGGGAGCAGCGCCTGATCGTCGAGGCCCTCAAGCGCACCGCCGGCAACGTTCCTGAGGCGGCCAAGCTGCTGGGCGTGGGGCGCGCCACGATTTACCGTAAGATCGAAGAATACGGCATCGTGCGGCGTTAACTCGATCTCCGCGGTTGGGATTCGCCCAGGCGGTAGCATCGGCACCGTCAGCCGGTAAGATGTCTGTCAGTCTATAAGATGACCGTACTCGCCCACCGACGTCCCACCGACTCGCCCCGCCTTCGGTCGACATAGGATTTCAACCCATGAAAGCAATCACCGCGCATCTTTTGTACCTTGTTTGCCTCGGCGCGATCGTGCATCTGGGGGCAACGTCGTCCAGTGGGCAAGAATGGTCGCGCTTCCGTGGTCCCAACGGCACGGGCATCAGCGATGCCAAGTCGATCCCAACGACATGGACCGAAAAGGACTACAACTGGCGCGTCGAGCTGCCGGGGATCGGTCATTCGTCACCGGTGTTGTGGGGTGATCGCATTTTTCTCACGAGTGCCATCGAGGATAGCGCCGAGAGGATTCTGCTGTGTCTGAACGCCGCCGATGGCCGGATCATGTGGGAGCGGCACTATCCGTCGGAAGTACACGAAAAGCACTTGCGCAACAGCTTCGCCACGCCGAGCGCCGCCTGTGACGAAGAGCACGCGTATTTCGTCTGGTCGACGCCGGCCGAATATACGCTGGTGGCGATGAGCCATGACGGCCAGGAAAAGTGGAAGCTGAACCTCGGCCCCTACTCGAGCCAGCACAGCGCCGGCCCTTCGCCGATTGTCTACAAGGACCTGCTGGTGCTCGGCAACGACCAGGATGGCGAGAGTTCGCTGCTGGCCTTCGACCGGCACACCGGCAAATTGCGATGGCAGACGCCGCGAGAGCACGAATTCGTTTCCTATGCCACGCCCTGCGTGCTCGCGCGCGAGGGGATGCCCGACGAACTGATTTTTCTCTCCGGCGCGCACGGCGTGTCGGGGATTGATCCGACGTCGGGAAAGACGAACTGGGAGCTTGACGTTTTCGACAAGCGCACCTGCGCTTCGCCGGTACTCACCGAGGGCATGATCTGGGGGAGCTGCGGTTCAGGCGGAGGCGGGAACTACGTGGCGGCCATCCGCCCCGGCACGCCCGACGGCGCGATCAAGCCTCAGGAGGTGTGGAAGATCACGGATTCGGCGCCCTATGTCCCAACGATGATCGGTCAAGGGGATCTCGTCTTCATGTGGAGCGACAAAGGCGTCGTGGCGTGCGTGAAAGCTTCAACCGGGCAGATCCTGTGGAAGCAGCGCGTGGGGGGAAATTTCTCAGGCTCGCCCGTCTGCGTGAACGATCGTCTGTATTGCATCGCCGAAGATGGCGAAGTCGTCGTCCTTGCAGCCAGCGAGCAGTACGAACTGATCGCAAAACAGCCTCTGGGCGAAGACAGCCGAAGCACTCCGGCCGTGGCCGGCGGCCGCATGTACCTGCGCACCTACTCGCACCTGATTTCGCTGGGCGGGAGGAAATAACGTGCAGGGCGGCGCCGGGCTTCGCGCGTAAACACCTCTCCCTCGCAGGGAGAGGGCAGGGTGAGGGTCATGGTGTCGCGCTTCCACCAGCGCGAGTGTGCCATGCTTTTTCGCTGCAGGCGAATCAGTATGCGCAAGATTCAAGTCTCTCAGTTGTCGCGCGAGTGAACGTCTTTCATCTCATAACGCTTTACCCTCCCCTGACCCCCTCCCTGACAGGGAGGGGAATAATTGGGACCGAGCGCCGTGCCTGCCCGATTGCCAGCCGCGCGATTTTTCGCCACACTCGGCCGTCATGCAGCAATCAGCATGGCAATTCTGGATCGACGTCGGCGGCACCTTCACCGACTGCTTTGCACGGCGGCCGGATGGCTCGCTCGTGCGGCACAAGCTTCTCAGCTCAGGCGTCACCAAGGGAAGCGCGCAGACCGGATCGACCCCGAGCAAGATCCTCGACCCGCTGCGCGCGGGCGATCCGGCGCGGTTTTGGAATGGTTATCGATTGCGATTGCTCGGGCCCGGTGGCGACGTCGTCGCCGAGTCTCGTGTGAAATCGAGCGCTGCCGACGGCACGCTGTACTTGGACGATGCGCTCGCGCTTCCACCTGCGCCAGGTCAGGCATACGAACTCGCGAGTGGTGAAGAGGCGCCGATCGTGGCAATCCGATACCTGCTAGGGCTCTCGCTGGCGGATGAAATTCCACACGTCGTCGTGCGGCTGGGAACCACGCGCGGAACGAACGCTCTCATCACGCGGCGCGGTGCGAGAACCGCCTTCGTCACCACGCGTGGGCTGCGCGACATTCTGGAAATCGGCTATCAGAACCGCCCCAAGCTCTTCGAGCTGGCGATTGAGAAGCGGGTGCCATTGTTCACCGAGGTCGTCGAGATCGATGAGCGCGTCACCGCCGAAGGGGAAGTCCTGCGCGCGCCCGACGCCGACACGGTGCGCCGGCAATTGCAGACGCTGCGCAGCAAAAATATCGAGTCGCTAGCCATTTGCCTGCTGCACGCCTACCGCTTCGGCGATCATGAAGAGCTGGTGGCCCGGCTCGCGCAAGAAATGGGCTTTCAGGAAATCAGTGTTAGCAGTCGTGTGGCGCCGCTCGTAAAGATCGTCGCCCGCGGCGACACGACCGTGATGGACGCGTATCTGAACCCGATCCTGCGCGACTATATTACCAGGTTGCGCCGTTCGCTGCCGGCGGTTGATCTGCGGATCATGACCTCGGCCGGCGGTCTGGTGGCGGCCGAGCATTTCGTCGGCAAGGATAGTATTCTCTCCGGGCCCGCCGGCGGCGTCGTCGGCTTCTCGCGCGTGGCGCAGGCCGCCGGATTCACGCAGGCCATCGGCTTCGACATGGGGGGCACCAGCACCGACGTATCGCGGTTCGACGGTCGTTTCGAACTGGAATACGAAACCGAAAAGGCGGGCGTGCGCGTCGTCGCCCCCATGATGGCCATCGAAACGGTCGCTGCCGGCGGCGGTTCGATCTGCGCCTTTGACGGAACGAAGCTCGTCGTCGGACCGCAAAGCGCGGGCGCCGCGCCCGGCCCGGCCTGCTATGGCCAGGGAGGACCGCTGGCCGTTACCGATGTGAACTTCTACCTGGGCAAGATTCCGCCCGAGCATTTTCCTTTTCCACTCGATCGAGCGGCGGTCGAGCGCCGACTGGCAAAGCTGGTCGGCGAGATCGAGCGGGCCACGGCGCGCCGCTATTCGCCGGTCGAGCTGTGCGACGGCTTTTTGCAGGTCGCCAACGCGAACATGGTGAAGGCAATTCAATCGATCTCGGTCGCCAAAGGATGCGACCCGCGCGATTATGTCCTGGTCGGGTTCGGTGGTGCGGCCGGGCAGCATGCGTGCGCCGTGGCCGCCGAACTGGATATGTCGCAGGTGCTACTACATCCGGATGCCGGCATCTTGAGCGCCTACGGCATCGGCGCCGCCGACGTTGTACGACATGCGGCGCGAGGAGTCTATCAAGCGTATTCGGCCGAACTTGTTGATAGCCTGGCCGCCGTTTTTACGGAGCTAAGTGGCCAGGCCCGTCGCCAGGTATTGGCCGAGGGGATCGCGCCTGACCGCATCGAGATACGCCGCGCGCTCGATCTGCGCTATCGCGGACTGGACGCCTGGCTCACCGTGCCTGAACCGGCTGATGGCAACTACGCCGAGGCCTATGCCGCCGCGCACGAAAAGCTGTACGGTTATCGCAACGAGCGGCGCGAGATCGAAGTCGTTGCCGTGCGCGTCGAGGTCGTGGGGCATACCGTCGAACCGGAGCCCGTGTCGGCGCACGCGGCTGCGCGTTCCGCAACACCCGAACGTATGATTCAAGTCCACTTTGCGGCGCGCTCGGAATCCACGGCGCTCTACGATCGCGCGAAATTGCAGCCCGGCGATGTGATCGTGGGGCCGGCCGTGATTCACGAAGCGACCGCGACCACGGTGATCGATCCGGGCTGGCGCGGCGAAGTGCTGTCGCGCGGCGAGCTTTTGCTGTCGCACCAGCCTGCCGCAAATGCCGACGTTGACCTGCAACCAGCAGGCGCTAACTCAGAAGTTCCGTGTGACCCGGCAACGCTCGAGGTCTTCAACAACCGCTTCGCGGCCATCGCCGAGCAGATGGGCATCACGCTGCGCAATACCTCGAGCAGCGTGAACGTCAAGGAACGGCTTGACTTTAGTTGCGCGATATTCACCTCCGTCGGAGACCTGGTCGTCAACGCCCCACATATACCCGTCCATCTGGGCGCGATGGGGGAGACGGTGCGCTGCATTTTGGCCGACAATCCTGATCTGCGTCCCGGCGATGTATATGTCACCAACGATCCTTACCGCGGTGGGTCGCATCTGCCCGACGTGACTGTGGTGACGCCGATCTTCGATGCCGCGGGGCGCCGGCTTTTGTTCTTCACGGCCAGCCGCGCGCATCACGCCGAGATCGGCGGCATTGTTCCCGGCTCGATGCCCCCGTTTTCGTGCAACCTGGCGGAAGAGGGCGTGCTGATCAGCAACTTTCAGCTCATTGCGGCGGGCCGGTCGCGCTTCGACGAATTTGCCCGGTTGCTCAGCACCGCAAAATATCCGACGCGCAAGTTGACCGACAATCTGGCCGACGTCGCGGCACAAGTCGCGGCCAATCAACAAGGCGCGCGCGACCTCCGGCGATTGGTCGAGCGCCATTCGCTCGCGGTCGTACAGGCGTACATGGGCCATATCCAAAACGCGGCCGAACAGAAGATGCGGCAGGCGCTACGAAAGCTCCCAGACGGTCGGCACCGATTCGAGGACCATCTGGATGATGGTTCGCCGATTGCCGTGGCAATCGACATCGACGGCGACCGGGCGACGATCGATTTCACCGGCACCGGGCCGGTGCTGGCTGGGAACCTGAACGCCAATCGGGCGATCGTCACGGCGGCCGTGATGTACGTGCTGCGGACCTTGATCGCCGAGGACATTCCACTCAATCAGGGCGTGCTCGCGCCCGTACGGATCGTGCTTCCCGAATGTCTGCTGAACCCACGAGCGGGCGCCACGCCCGAGCAGAGTCCGGCCGTTGTCGGGGGCAATGTGGAAACTTCGCAGCGCGTGGTCGATGTTCTACTAGGCGCCCTCGGTCTGGCCGCCGCCAGCCAGGGGACGATGAACAACACGCTGTTTGGTGATTCGACGTTTGGCTATTACGAGACGATTTGCGGCGGCGCCGGGGCTACGGCCGATCGCGATGGCGCCGACGCCGTGCATACGCACATGACGAACACCCGACTCACGGATCCGGAAGTTCTGGAACAACGCTACCCGGTGCGGTTGCGCGAGTTCTCGATCCGCCGCGGCTCGGGAGGCACGGGCAAACGTCGCGGTGGCGATGGCGTGGTGCGACAGATCGAATTCTTACGTCCGCTCGATGTATCGCTCTTGGCCGAACGACGTGGACACTACGCACCGTATGGTATGGCCGGCGGAGCCGTGGGCGCGATCGGCCACAATACGCTCGTTCACGCCGACGGCACGCGCGAAGATGTGGGCGGGCACGCCCAGTTCAGGGCCGCGGCAGGCGACGTGCTAGAGATCGAAACGCCCGGCGGCGGCGGTTGGGGCGCCGACCTGAAATAGTGCTGCCGCTACATCTGCGGAAAATAGTCGTTTACCACTGCGGCGAAATCCTCGGGCGTCACCACATGTGAAACGCGCGTGCGAAATTCGCGCGCTCCCGGCCGCCCCTGCGCATAGCAACAGGCAAATCTTCGCATCAAGATGGTCCCTCGGTCTGGGCCGAAGCGGTCGCAGACCAGCCGGTAGTGGTGCAACAACAGCGTTCGTTCTTCTTGGGGCGTTGGGTCTGGCGGGATCGGCTCGCCACGCAGCGCCGCTTCCGCCTGGCGGAAAAGCCACGGCTTGGCCAAGGCCGCACGGGCGATCATCACGCCGTCGACATCGTAGCGCTCGAAAGCGCGCACGACCTTTGCCGGTGAATCGAGATCGCCGTTGCCGATCAGCGGGATGCGTTGCAAGTGCGGTTTGATAGCCGAGATTCGTTCCCAATCGGCCGAGCCCTTGAAGAAGTCCTGCGCCGTGCGGCCATGCACGGTCAGCGCCGCGGCGCCGGCCCCTTCGACGACTTGCGCCACATCGATGGCGTTGATGTTGTCGCGCGTGCAGCCCAAGCGGATCTTGGCCGTGACAGGGGTCGGCGCGCACGCTTGTGATACGCGCTCGACGATCGCGCCCACGCGCTCGGGGCACTTCAGCAAATAGCTGCCGCTATGCGCGGCGACCGTGATCTGTTTTACCGGGCAGCCGAAATTGATATCAACGACGCTCACTTTGAACTCGTGCGCGAGCCTCGCGCCGACCGCGGCCAAAGTGCCCGGGTCGTTATCCCAGATCTGTACGGCTAGCGGTCGGACTTCGTCGCGCACGCCCCATAGGCGATCCGGAAATTCGCCGTCGCGTTCGTCCTTGGCCAGAAAGCCACGGGCACTGACCATCTCCGTGGCTTGCAATCCGGCGCCGCCGAATTCGCGCACGATCTGCCGGTAGGCATAGTTCGTGAACCCAGCCATCGGCGCCTGCAGCACCGGCGGATCGACGACGACATGGCCGATCATCAGCGGCCGCGCGCGCGTAGCCCGTTTGCTCGTGAGGCTCGGCGAATTATCGGTGATCGTGGCCATGGCGCAGTGGCGGGGAGGACATGCGCGGGTTGATTCTACCAGGCAAACTGCGAGTCGCGCGCAAAACCCAGCTTGCCGAGTACGGTCGGCTGCCTAATTCGTCGGCGGCGCAGGCTTCGATGTGACCAGCGCCTGTACCAGCGACTCGCTGGTCGTGGCCGGTGGCAGCACGGCGTTGGCGTACGCCGCGATTTCCACATTGTAGTCGGTCAGCCGGGCAAGAAATGCGCCCGTCTCCGCCGTCTGCTGGGCAATCGCTTCCAGGGCCCTGTACGTGCCGGCCAGCGATCCGGCGGCGTCGACCGTCATATTGCCCCGCTCGTGGTCGGCGGCGATAACGGCCGCGGCCCGATCGATTAGCGCCGCACGCAGTTGTGGAATCGTGGCCGACAGGCGCTTGACGATGGCTGAATCGGCCAGCTCGCGCGACAGCTCGGTTAGTTGCAGGCGGTACCCGCCCGCATGCGGCGACGTTTCGGCAGCCAACCAAGGGCCGTCGGTCAACGTGCGGCCGGCGGCCATCGTCAGGTTCCACTGCGCGATCACGCGATCGATCTGTGCGTTGCGCGCGTCGGCTTGTGCCGCGAGCTGCGCCGCCCGCACCAGCAACATGGCGGTCGGGCCGTTGCTCTCAGGCCCCAAGTGTTCGGCGGTGATCGCGGCACCCAGCGCCTCGAACTGTTCGAGCTGCTGTGAGAATAATTGGGCAAGCGCGGCGTTGCGCTGCGCCTGCCAGTAGGCCGTGATCGCATCGCGGCGCCGCTCGGACGGCATGCTGGCCAGATACTCGGCAAGCGCAATCGGCGTATTCTCGGCACTCGTCGGCTCCCAGCAAAGTACCTGCACCAGTTGTCGCGCCTGATCTGCCGGCGAACGATCGACAAGGGCAGGATAGAGGCACGGTGAAGCCAAGAGCGGTGCGGCCGCCTGTGACGCGTCCTCGGCGACGGGTGAGATGGGCCGCGCGGTTTCCTGGGCTTCGGTCAGCGTGTTGGTCGAAAGCCGCTCAGCAGAGGTTCGATCGTCAGGCAACCGGTCCGCGGGAGCTGTTTGAATCTCGGCAGCCGCTGCTGGACGCCGCGCCGCGTAAGTGTTCGCCGAAGGTCTCCGACCCCCAGTTGATGTCGAGCCGACGGGCGTCTTTTGGCCGTCGTCGTCGCGCGGCAACGTCGGCCGCTCGCGATTTCGCGGTGGCGCCAAGGTCGGCTCGTTACGCGCCGGCGCTGGCCGGGGCGGATTGCCAGCAGCAGGCGCAGCACCCGGCGGCGGCGCCAATTTCAATTGTCCCTCCGGTACGGGTTGCAGTCCGACAGGTGGCGCGCCGCCAAGGGGCTGGTTGAAACCTGCTCGTTCAATGCCCGTCGTTCCGGCGCCCGGACCAGCCCCGCCCATTGTCCCGGCAGCCATGGCGCCCGCGGGCACGCTGCCGGTCGGGAGCTTGATCAGCATCGATGCCAATCCTTGCGGGTCCAAAGGAGGCGTCGGTGCCGACATGGCGTATTCGGCAATATCGAGGTTGTAGAGCCGGACGTCGGCGAGAAAGGCGCGCCGCTGGCGCGACAGATCGTCAACCAGCGACAGAACGAGAGCCAGGTCGGCGCGACCTTCGAAATGTGCCTCTTCCGCAGCCACCAGCGCGTCGGCGGCCGCATTGACGGCCGCGGCGCGCGACTCGATGGCGCTGCGCCGAATCGGCAGTGTGCGATCGACAAGCACCGCCCGTGCGGGTATCGCGCGCCCTTGATAGAGATTATCGAGCTCGGTGCGGTACGGCCCCACGTGCGGCATGTCCGCTGTCAGGGGCAAGGTCTGGCCGGCCGGCAAGCGAATAATGCCGGCGAGGTCATATTGAGCGGCAACCAGCACCACGTCGGCATCTTGCAACCGCGCCTTTGCCGCTTGCAGGCGCGTTGCCAAAATTCGCTGCTCGGCCGTCGGCTCGTGGTCGGGATGCTGCGCCGGCTTGAGCCGCTCGAACTGTTGATATTCGTCCCAGGCGAAGTTGTAATCGCCCAGCGCTTCGGCCAGCCGCCAGTAACTTTCCGTCGCGCGCAACTGCCCGGCCCGATCAGGTACCGAGCGCAACACTTCAACCAGTGGCATGGGTCGGCCGCGCGGTTTTTCTCCTTCGGGCACGGCCAGCGCCATCGAGAGGATTTCCAACGGCGCGGTGCGAGCCGATCTTGGTTCCACTGGCACAAGCTGGCCAGGCGCCTTCGGTGGCGATGGCGGGGCGGTCTCTGGACTGACGGCCGGCGCTCCGGCATTAGGCGGCAGTGCTGCCGGCGGTTCTGCCGCGGGCGCAAACGGCGGCGCCTCGCTCGCCTGATCGGCCGGCGAACCTGTCGCGTGCTGCGGCCGTGCCGGAGGTTGCGTCGCCGGGGGCAATTGCGCCGCCAGGCAGCAAACGAGTAGTTGAGTCAAATACATCCTGGGATCCTTCCGGACGCGTGAGCCAGCTTTCCGACTGTGTCATGGGATCGCGGCCTTGCGAAGGCACGCGACAGACGTGCGGTCGACCTGGCTATTTCCTCGCGGCGCTACGATTAACGCCGCCGGCAACTGCGTTTAGCGTGACCGGTTCCTGCCAAAGCGTCAACAGGGCTCGGCACGTTCGCGGGGGTCGCTTGGGTCGCCAGGCATTTGGCGTCACTGCCACAGTCGCCGCACAGCGATCCCAAAATCTGTTTCGCGCTGGAAACTGGCCGTTCAGGTTTGCCCAACCGGCCGAGGCTATGATAGCGGGACCTTGGCCAGCGGATGCTGCGCCAATGAATGATTGACGAAGGCGCACGAGCGTCGCGAGAATGACGCACCCTGCGGCCAACAATTCGACCCGAGTCCGGCGGGCGGAACCTTTTCTGATTTTACAACGCCCATGGAAGCGACCACCGGCGGCAGACGCTCATCGAACGGTGCAAGGCTGCGGCCGCGCCGATCGCGATTACGTACCTCGGCCCTGGTGCTGGGCGTGGCGGGCGGGCTGGCCGTGGGATTGGCCGGCCTGCTGTTGTTCATGATCTTGAAACGCGGACCCACGTTGCCCGAGATCACCCGCGCCGGCCTGGCGGTGGCCGAACAAAAATGGAACGCCGCCCAGCCGCCCGGCTACGACATGGATATCGTGATCGGCGGCCGGCAGCCGGGCGAAGTACACATCGAAGTCCGCCGTGGCACAGTGACCAAAATGACGCGCGACGGCGTAACTCCTTCGCAGTCGCGCACCTGGGAATACTGGACCGTGCCCGAGCAGTTCGAAACCATCCGGCAGGATTTTGATTCGTCGGAAACCGAAGGCGGCTTCGGCGCGGCCCCCGGCGCACAAACGATTCTCAAGGGCGAGTTCGATCCGCAATATGGTTATCCGCGGCGCTACGAACGTCATGTGCTGGGTACGGATCTCACGGTGGAATGGACGGTCACGCGGTTCGCGCCAGTGGAATGAAAAAAAGGGAACGTCTCTTGGGAAGGCTTGGGCCGGAATGAGCGACTGGTCAGGAAAAGTGGTCATCGTCACGGGCGGATCGAGCGGCTTGGGGCGCGCGATCGCGGCGGCCTTCGGGCGTCGCAAGGCGCACGTCGTGATCGCGGCGCGCGGCGAAGAGGCGCTCGCGCGCACCGCCGCCGAACTGGCGCGGCAGGGAATCGCCGTTGCGACGATCACGGCCGATGTCACGCGGCAGGAATCGGTCGACGCACTCATCACGCAAACGGTCGAAATGTTCGGACGCCTGGACGTGGTCGTCAATAATGCCGGGCGGTCGAGCCGGCGGGCGGTGCTCGATACGACCGTCGAGGATTTTTCAGCGCTCCTGGAATTGAACCTGCTGGGCGTCGTGCGCATGACGCGCGCCGCGGCGCCGCACTTGCTGGCCACGGGCGGGCACCTCGTGAATATCGGCTCGCTGGCCGGAAAGTCGGCCACGCGTTTCATGGGCGCTTACCCGGCCAGCAAGTTCGCTCTATCGGCTTACACGCAACAGTTGCGATTGGAGCTGGCGCCGCAAGGCTTACACGTGCTCTTGGTTTGTCCCGGGCCGATCGCGCGCGACGAGCCGCGCGCCGCGAGCAGCGAGCGCGCGCAAGAGGACGTCAGCAACATCCCGGAAGCCGCCCGCAAACCGGGCGCCGGCGCTAAAGTGAAGCTGCTTAGGCCCGAGAACCTGGCTGAACGCATCGTCGCCGCCTGCGACGCGCGGGCGCCGGAACTCGTGATCCCCGGCAAGGCACGGCTCTTATTCGCGATTTCCGCACTATCGCCGCGGCTGGGCGACTGGCTGGTGCGAAGGATGACGAGTTAACGTGCGAGAAGTTAACCATCTTGCACGGTTGTGCTTCTGAGAATCGTTCGAGAAATCGTGCGGGCGCTATTCTTTGGCGTCATTATCACAACGGACCGCGTCGTCGTTTTCGTTCATTTCGTTCGGTGAGGAACATCGTGTGCTTGACCGTATTCGCCGTGGCCGCCTTGTGGACCGGCAGCAATTCCGGGCGCGCCGGCGTCGATCCTGGTTACCAGTCCACCACCAGCGACGGCTTCTTCGAACTCGATAGCGCATCCGGTAGCACCACATTGAAGATCGCAGCCGCGCCGGAGCCCGGCAGCTTGGCGCTTTTCGGTCGTGGCGCGGTTGGTCTGGCGCTGGGCAATTCGCAAAGGCGGTCGCCGAAAGATGCGCGGCTAATCCCCCGCGTGGGGAAGCAATTCAGCGCTGCCGAGCTTGCGTAGCCACGAATGTCGAAATGCACGCGAAAAACTCGGAGGGCAGCTTGCGATCCGCCTCGCGGCGCAATCATAATCGTCGGAGTTGTTGAGCTCATGACGAGTGCACGAACTCAGGGCATTTGCTGGCACCCTTCACGAATTACTTCTTGGTCGAGGCAAGGAGCCTGTCATGCAGCGAAGCCGCTTGCGTCGAAGTTTCAATGCTACGTTGTCATGTCTAGTTGTTCTAGGAATCGGTCCGCACGCGGCAAGCGTGCGTGCCGATGAGCCGTCAACCAAGGCCAAATCGAAAACGCCGCCCGCGAAGGCCCAAGCCACTTCCGGTCTCGGCCCGAGGGTTTTGGTGCCCGACACCAGCATTCGGCTTTCGCCGCCCGCGGGATCTGTGCCGGGCGAAGGGTTCAAGGGCTTTCAGAATCCGGAGCTGGGCGCGGTCGTCGAAGTGGTGGAGATGCCGCGCCCCTTTGTCGACACCGGCCTCGATGCCGAGACGTTTGCCAAGAGCGGCGTGACCATGAAGCGACGCACCGATGTGAAAATCGGTGGTCGTCCCGCGGTGCTGCTAGCGCTCGCGCAAAATGCCAACGGCACGAATATCAATAAATGGCTGTTAGTGTTCGGCAACGAGCGGCAGACATTTCTCGTCGCCGCGATCTTCAAACCGGAAAATGCCAAAGAGCTCTCACCGCTGCTGCGCGCCTGCGTACTCACAGCCGAATTCGACAAGAACGCGGTGCGTGATCAGGTCGCGGTTCTGCCTTTCGAGATCAAGCCTGTCGATCCGTGGGCGTATGCCAAACAATCGGGCGGATTCTTGACGATCACACCGAACGGCGAATTCCCGCCGGCCGACGCCACGAAGGGGATGCTGCTCGTCGCCATGGCACCACTGCCGCCAAACCTGGGCGATCGCCGGAAACTCGTCGAAAAGCGTTTCCTGTCGATCCCCGTGGCCACAGACATCAAGCTCGAAACGTGCGAGCCGGTCGAAATCGACGGCCTCGAAGGTTTCGAATCGATCGGTACCGGCGCCGCCAAGGGAACGGGCGCCGCGCTGTGCATTTTTGAAGTCGTGTTGTTCGAACGGGATGGACAGAATCACGCCTCGATCTCGGGCGTGATTGGCGCCGACGACCGCGACAAGGGCCTCAAGGACCTGCAGGCCATGGCGCAGAGCTTCAAACGAAAGCCAGCGGCCGAGTGACCGAGATTCGTTCGACACTCGATCAAGCGAGTTAGTCGCTAGCCCTTATTCGACGATCGTCGACACGTGCCCTTGCCGTTCGACCTTGGGAAGCACTTTCGGCTGATAGATTTCGGTATAGGCCTTCGCCTTGCGATGCAGGTCGAGGGCCTCGTTCGATTCCCACCGCTCGATCAAAAAGAAACGCGTTTCATCGACGTTCGACTGGTAGACTTCGAAGCGGGCGCAGCCAGGCTCGGCTCGCGACAGCCGTCCTTGCTCGCGCAGCAGCTCGCGAATCTCGGGAACGTCGTTGGCGTCTTTCACCGTCAGCAAAATATTGGCATAGATCATCGGTCCACTCCGGCTTAGGCTCAGGATTGTAGGTACTATCGTTTAAATCGCCCGGCACGCACCGCGCGGTTGTAATCGATCGCGGCGCGGCTGCCAAGAAGCGACCAATAGAAGGAGCCGGGCCGAGGCAACACATGGTGACCTAAAGATGCGACATACATCGAGGCACATGCTCGCCGTTGTGGCCCTGACGGCCGCTCTCCACGTGCCGGTGCTGGGCGACGAGACCGCCGGTGAATCGAAAAGCGCCGACCCGAAAGGCGCCGAATCGCAGAGCAGCGTCCCGATGCTCACCAAGCGCTTCCGCATCACGAACCCGCAGGGCGACCCGGTTGCCGGCGCCACGGTAATTCCGTGGGCCGTGCGTTCCGAACGGGGACATGGGCACTGGAACATTAACGGCGATTACAACGCCAAGCCGCCTACACTTGTCACCGACGCGGCCGGCCGAGGCCAGTTCGAGTTTCCACGCTTTCTCGACAAGGACGGCAGAGTTCCACCGCAACAATACACCTGCAGCGTCGTTCATCCCAACTATGCCGGCAGCACGTACAACGACATTCCGGTCGAGGGAGAATCCTACAAGGACGAATCCGTGATCCAGGTGCGGCAGGGCGCCTTGATCGAAATCACGCTCGCGGCGGAAGGGCAGAGCATTTCGCTGGACGACGTTTACATACTTTGGAGCAGTGACGCGCCCGATAAGTACAAGAACAAGATCAACGACCGCGGAGCGATCGTGCTGCCGCGATTGCCGGCGGGCAAGGAATTGCTGATGGCCGTCTACGCGCCGGACGACGGCCCCGTGCTGTTTAGCGATGTCCAGAAGGTCGAACTCGATGATGGCGATCATCATCAACTACGGATGGAACTGAAACCAGGGGTGCGCGTCGAAGGCAGGCTCACGGGCTCTGTCGAGCGGCCCGTCCGCCAGGGACGAGCGATCGGCGTGGTGATCATTTCCAACAAGGAAGTGGAAGGGAACGTGCAATGGCGCGTTGCCGCGAAGATGCGCATCGATGGCAGCTTCGTTTTCGAGTCGATGCCGCGCGGGGCTTTGCAAGTCATTGCGCTCTGCGACGGAGCCGTGGCCGAAAGCGGTGACCCGCCCGACTTCGCACGCGACCGCGAGAAAGAGCAAGCGGCGGCATTCTCGCGACCACAGGTGTTCGCGCTCTGGGAAGAGCAGACCCGTATTTTCGTAAAGATGGCTCCGAGCGCATCCTGCCGCGTGCAGGTCCTCGACGCCGCGGGCGCCCCGATCAAGGGCGCCGAATGCTGGTTTTCTCCGAACGTAGGTTGGTGGCATGGCGGCAGCCAGATTTATGGCGGCCCCTTCTTCAGTACGATTGAATATCTCAAGGATCAGGACATCGTTCGCAAATACAACCATCAAGACGAGCTTTTCATGGCTAGGACCGACGAACAGGGCGAAGCCTTGGTCGCGAATCTGCCCGGCGGTCAATGCTGGATGTCCGTGGTCCATGACGAATACCGAATGCCAGGGCCGGATCGAAATCGCTCGCAGCGGGTCTCATTGACCTCGGGGCAGACAGCCGAGGTTACGGTGCGCATGGAAGCGAAGAAGTAGAGGCCGATTCCGTTGCCCAGCCGCAATTCCATCGGCAGCTAGTGCCCATTTGACCCGCCCGCGTGCGCGATTCAGAATACGGGTTCTTCGAACTTGCTATTCCCGCGCGTGATGCGGCAGGCCGTGCGCGCGACTCATTGAAATCTTTCGCGGAGGGTGCCATGCGGTTGCGACTCACAACGGTTCTTTCATGCACGATGACGGCCGCGATGTGCATCGCGCTCGCCGATGCAGCGCGGGCGGAGACGGTCACCGTTTATCGCGACGATTGGGGCGTGCCGCACATCTATGCCGAGTCGCTGCCGGGTGCCGCCTATGGCGCTGGGTATGCCCAGGCCGAGGATCGGCTCGAACAAATGTTGCAGAATTATCGATTGGCCGCGGGTAACCTGGCCGAGGTGGCCGGGCCGTCGCTCGTGGATCAGGATTATCGGTCGCGCGTCTGGCAGCACGAAGAGGTCGCCCGCGACCACTACGAGCGGATGGACCCCAGGCTGAAGGCCACGTGCACGGCGTTCATCCGCGGCGTGCAAAAGTACATGGACGAGCATCCGGCTGATGTGCCCAAGTGGGCGCAAAAGCTCGAGCCGCATTTCCCCGTGATGCTCAGCCGGTTCATCATTTGGAACTGGCCCGAGGGACAAGCCGCCGGCGACCTGGAACGCGCCGGGATCAAACCATCGCCGCAACCATACCTGGGCTCGAACGAGTGGGTGATCGCCGCCAATCGCAGCGCGACGGGAAACGTAATCGCGCTGATTGATCCGCACCTGAGCTGGTACGGACCGTTCCGCTTCTACGAGCAGCGGATGTACGCCCGCGGCGAGGACTTTGCCCTCTCGGGCGCGGCGATCCTGGGCTTGCCCATGCCGGGCTTGGGACACACGCAATACGCGTCGGTCGCCATGACCACAGGCGGGCCCGACACGGCCGACGTCTATGAAGAGACCGTCGATCCGGCGAACCCGCTGCGTTACGAGGTCGACGGCAAGTGGCGCGAGATGAAGACGCGCAAGATCACGATCCGCGTCCGCGACGGAGAGAAGATCATCGAGAAGCACTTCCAACTCGATTCGACACATCACGGCCCCGTCGTCGCCCGCAAGGACAACAAGGCCTACACGATGGCGCTGGCGTACATCGATTGCGCCGGACTGATGGAAGAGCTGTATAAGGTTCACACGGCTCGCAACATGGACCAGATCAAGGCCGCGCTGTCGACCTGCGAGCTGATGCCGCAAAACATCATGATCGGCACCGTCGACGGCGACACCTTCTACGTACACGACGGTCGCGTGCCGGTGCGCAATCACGGCCTGCCGACCAATCGGCCGGTGCCAGGCAACGTGTCGAAAAACGATTTCGCCGGCATTCACCCGTTCGAGGATCTGCCCCAAGTCACGAATCCCAAGGCCGGCTACATGCAGAATTGCAATGTCGCGCCGGCCGTCATGATGCGCGGCAGCCCCATGACCAAGGAAAGCGCCAAGCGGCCGTACTTGTATTACGACGACGGGCGAGGGAACCACCAGCGTGCTGAAATGGTGACCGAGATTCTGCACACCGATAATTCGGTCACGCTCGAAGAAGCCATTGACCTGGCGTTCTGCACGCAGGTGCTGGGCGCCGAGAAGTGGCAAGATCGCATCGCCCAGGCGTGGCAAACGGCCAGCGCCGACGCCAAGACGCCCGACGTGCAGGCCGTGGTCGCGAACATCCGCGACTGGAATCGCCGTTCCGACCCGGGCAGCAAGGGGGCGATTGCGTATTACGCCTTCAAGCAGGCGCTGGGCGGAAAGACCTCCGAGGCCGTCGCGGTGCCGGCCGAACTTTCGGACGCCGACATCGTTGCGGCCCTCGCCAAGGGAGCCGAATGGCTGCGCAGCAAGGTCGGCGGCGTCGACGCGCGGTACGGCGACGTCTTCCGCGTTGCGCGCAAGGACGGCAAGCAGAGTTGGCCGGTCGGCGGCGGCAGCCTGAAAGAAGCGGGCATGGCCACGCCGCGGGCGATTTCGTTCGGCAACGTGGGCGAACAAAAGATTGGCCACGGCGGCCAGACGTCGACGCAAATCGTCGTGCTCTCCAAGCCGCCACGCTCGTACATGGTGCTACCGCTGGGCGAAAGCGATCATCCCGAAACCGGTCACTGGGACGATCAGGCGGCCAAGCTCTTCAGCGAGGGGAAGGCGAAGGACACGTACTTCATGGACCTCGACGCCCTCAAGCCGCACGTGACGAGCACGGCCACCTTGGCTTTCGAATAACGCATGCACGCACCTTTCGCGGATAGCGGGCTTTCGATTCTGGCTGGATAACCAAGGGAGGACGCCGTGCTCAGATTCGTGAGTTTGCTATGCGTCGCCGTCGTCCTGTCCTTCACTTCTCTGGCCGCGGTGCGCGCGGTCGACAATCCACCCGTGAAGAAAGATGCCAAACCGCCGCGGTACAAGTTGCACGTCGGGCTGGAACTGAATTACGCCGGCGAGAGCGAGGTGAAGTTCGACGGCGGTAGCCGGCACTCGCGCTCGACGTGGAAGTTGCTCGTCGTGCGGCAGAATACCGATGGCGGTGTTCGGGTTTTCGTGCGTTACGGCATCCAGCGCGAGAAAAGGCAGAATGACGCCGCAGAACCGCAGTTCGGTGACGAGCACGTTGTGCTGGCCTGGTGCGACGTGAAGCCCGACGGCCGCGTGGCGGACAATCCGACTCTCGATTTTATGCTCAATGTACGGCCGCTCTTGCCGCAATTGCCACCAGCCGGCGAAGCGACGTGGCAGGCCGAGAACGCGCTAACGAAAGTCCGCGAGGACTATGCGCTAGGCGCTACCGCGGACGAGGATCATCTCGCGATTGTCGACACCACACATGGACCAACGGACGAGATCTACTCGACTTCCGAGAAGAACACGATTTTGTTCGATACGAAACGCGGCTTCGTCGATCAGGTCGAAGGGGAGTTGAAGCAGGACTATAGAAACGCAGCGATACAAACGACGCATGTCATGCTTAAAGAGGTCAATCGGGTCGATCCGAATCTGGCTACGGCCGTGGCTTTAGAGATGTCCGACTATTTTGCCGTGAAGCGCGAGTACGATGAACTCATCGAACGAGCAGGGATCGAGCCTGCGCAGACGGCCAAATTGCTCGCGCAGGCCAAGTCGAATCTCGAAGATCTGCGTGCTGCGCTCCTAACGGAAGTTCTCCAAAAGCAAATCGATGCTGATCTCGCCCAGCACGATCTGATGGCGACCATGAGCGAAGAGCAGGCGCAGGACGTCGCGGCGGTGCTCGACAAACCATCGCCCGACTGGAAAACGACCGATCTGGAAGGCGACGCGCGGTCGATCGAGGGGTGCCGAGGCAAGGTCGTGGTGCTCGACTTCTGGTACCGCGGCTGCGGATGGTGTATCCGCGCCATGCCGCAGATCAAGGAGGTCGTCGCGCACTATCAGGGCCAGCCCGTGGAAGTGCTCGGCATGAACATCGACAAGGAAGAAGCCGATGCACGCTTCGTCATCGATAAGCTGGCACTCAACTACCCGACGCTCAAGGCCGAGGGGCTGCCAGGGAAATACGGCGTCCGCGGCTTCCCGACGCTGATCGTGATCGACCAGGCGGGCCTGGTCCGCGCTTTCCATGTCGGCTACACGCCAACGCTCTACAAGAATCTGACCGCAACGATCGACAAACTGCTGGCTGAAACCCCCGCCGCCAAATAAAGGTAAACAGGGCGTTGTTGGCATCGGGTAGGTGGATGCGCCGGCGCGAGTCGCCGGAAGGCAATGCTTGGCATGATCTTCGGAGTTGATCATGGCCGCCGGGCTGTTGGTTCGTGCGAGGGCTCGTGCAATACGAGCCCCGACTTTTTGGCCGGACATCTATTTACATAGCTCCGGCCAGCCGATAAAAATGTTTGTAGGCTAATTAATTTTGACCGGGAACCGTCCTGTGTTACGGGCGGCGATGTCCCGGCTCGTTTCGCGTCAATTCTTGAAGAGGTGATTCATGCGCGGCTCGTTGCAAGTGGCGGCTGTGGCGGTTGCCCTTGTGGCTGGCGGACAGGTCCAGGCGGACCAGCCCACGAAAAGTTCGATCGGCACGAAGATCGACAGTTTCTCGTTGCCCGATGTGCATGGCAATGACCGCACGCTCGCCGAGCTGCGCGGGGACAAGGCCCTGGTCGTGGCGTTCGTCGGCGTGGAATGCCCGCTGGTGAAGCAATACGCTCCGCGCTTGCAGGCGCTGGCCAATGAGTACGAGTCGAAGGGGGTGAAGTTCGTCGCCATCGATTCGAACTTGCAAGATTCGCTGGCCGAGATCGCGCACTTCTCGAAGATGCACGACCTGAAGTTTCCGGTCCTCAAGGATATGAACAATCGCGTGGCCGACGCTTTCGGCGCCACGCGCACTCCCGAGGTGTTCGTGCTCGATGCCGACAGCGTGGTTCGCTACGGCGGTCGCGTCGACGATCAGTTCGGCTTTAAGACTGGCGCCGGCTATGCCAAGCCGCGTCTCGAACGGCGCGACCTGGCCGTGGCGCTCGACGAATTGCTGGCCGGCCAACCGGTGAGCAAGCCGACGGTGAAGGCCGATGGTTGCTTGATCGGCCGCGTGAAGCACGAGCCGCACGGCGACGTCACCTATTCGAACCAGATCGCGCGGATCCTGCAGGATCGCTGCCTGGTCTGTCATCGCGAAGGGGAAGTCGCCCCTTTCTCGGTCGAATCGTACGACGAGGTCGTCGGCTGGGCTGAAATGATTCGCGAAGTCGTCAGCGAAGAACGCATGCCGCCGTGGTTCGCCAAGGCGCCGCACGGAAAGTTCTCCAATGATGCCCGTCTGACTGAGGAAGAGAAGCAGCTCATTTCCCGCTGGGTCGATAACGGCTGCCCCGAAGGGGACAAGTCGCAGATGCCTCCGCGGCGCGAGTTTGCCAAGGGCTGGCGTATCGGCGAACCCGACCAGGTGATTTTCATCGACGAGGACGCCTATCCCGTCCCGGCGGAAGGGACCGTGGAATACAAGTATTTCACCGTCGACCCGGGCTGGACCGAAGACAAATGGGTGCAGGCCACGGAATGCCGTCCCGGCAACTACGCGGTGGTGCATCACATCATTTGCTTTATCCGTGCGCCGGGCGCGGGTTTCGAGGGGCCGATGCACGGCCTGGGCGGTTATGCCCCCGGCAACCCGGCCGACGTACATCCGCCGGGAACGGCGACGTTCGTGCCGGCGAATTCCAAGCTGGTGTTCCAGATGCACTACACGCCCAACGGCGTAGCGACCGAGGATCGCAGCTCGATCGGCATCAAGTTCGCCGACCCGAAGACGGTGAAGAAGAAGGTGCACGGCGACGCGGTGGGCAACTTGTCGCTGAACATCCCGGCCGGCGATCCGAATTTCGAAGTGCGATCGAAGCACAAGTTCCGCCGTGACATGCTGATCCTGAACATGACGCCGCACATGCACCTCCGCGGCAAGGATTTCCAATACGTGCTCGACTATCCGGACGGCCACAGCGAAGTGCTGCTCGATGTGCCCAACTGGGATTTCAACTGGCAGTTGCGCTACGAGTTCGCCGAGCCGGTCCTTGCCCCCAAGGGCTCGACGCTGCGGTGCATCGCGCACTACGACAACTCGGCCGATAACCTGGCCAATCCCGATCCCACGAAGGTCGTTCATTTCGGCGACCAGACGTGGGAAGAGATGATGTTCGGCTTCTACGCGTCGATCGACCCGAAAGAGGATCTCAGCGTGAAAGTGGCGGGCGAGAAGGACGCCGACGAAGGTCCTCGCTCGGGCACCACCATTCAACGCGACGCGGGAGGAGAATAGTCCAGGGCGATTCTGCTTTTCGATTTTGCTGATCGATAACGCCGGCTGGCTGGGGTTTTTGCCTCGGCCGGCCGGTTTTTTTGTCGCGCGACCCTGTCGTTCGCCCCTGGACAGGTCGCGCGTGGGCCTGGAAAATTAGCCGTCGGCCGCCGCTGCCCCGAATCCTACCGCGAACGAGTTTCATTTCATGCCCACGCTGCATCACTGCGTACGCTTGCTGGGCATGTTCGCGGTCGCAAGCGTTCTTGCGCAATCCGCGGCCGCGCAACCGCCCGTGGTCACCCGGATTCTCGAACGGATTCCGCGCACTACGCAGGAATTGGCCGCAGCGCACGAAAAGAGCGACCTGATCTGCGCGATGCTGCCCCAAGGGGTGCCTCTGGCCGAGCGCTCCTTCGTCGAGCAGGAGGCGATCGACGTCGACGTGCGCCGCGGCGGCGGCCTGGTGCGCGAGCGCGTCGTGCTCGATTTCGGCCGCTGGCCCGTGATCGATTATGGCACGCTGATGACCGAGGGAGATCGCAAGCAATTGCCGTTTTTCACCAGCGGCATGATCCTGGACGTGATCGACAATACGTATGTCAGCCTCCAGGCCCGCGTGCAACGCGCCTCGCCCGATGGGGCTCCGTATCTCTCGTACATTCCCGTGGCTTGCGCCGGCGAATATGGAAAGACGGCTGAATCAACGGAATTTGCGGCACTGCAGCAAAGCGCTGTCAGCAACGTACATGGCTTGGGATTGTTCCTCAAACGGGGCGAGCGCGCCACGCCCGAGACATTGCGGACGCTCGTGGTCAGCATCAACGGGAGCCGCATCCGCCCCAACAAGGACCCCGAAGTGATCGAGACGGTACCCACGTTGGAATTGCTGTTCATTCGCATGCGGATGAAGCCCGTCGCGGCCGGTCAGTCGCCCGCCGAAGGGGTGCAGCTGTATGCCTTCGGCACGACCGACAACATGACGAAGCTCGTCAGCTTCGCCCCCTATTCGATTCCCAAGGATGCCAACGACTGCACCATTCGCAGCACGGTGCGTATTACCGAGTATGGTTTAGCCGGACAGCTACCGTCGGCCCGCGCCGCGCGCCAGGTGCGCGTGCGCACGGCCAAGGAATTCACGTTTCCGCAGCTCAACGAATACGTGCGCAGCATCGGGCTGGAGGGCGAGGCGCTGGATCATCCCGCGGAAATCTTCGACGCCATCATCGATGGAAAGTTGCGCTAGCGCGCCGGGCGCCGCATGACCGAGTTCGCCCACGAACGTCATAAGCCGCCCACCGCGCTCGAACGCCCTCGCGAGCTGGTGGTTGCCTGCGCTCCGCTTCGCACGAACGTCAATCTATCGCGCATCGTGCGTGCCGCCGGGTGCTGCGGCGTGCAGCGCATCGTATGCTGTGGGAATGCCAAGGTGATCGGCAAGATCGCCCGCGACGCGCTCGACCCCGATAACCCAGCGGCGCTCGCGCTGGAAGTGCATCGCACGCTGGCGCCGGCCCTGCTCCGGCTGCGCGACGAGGGGTATCGGCTCGTGGGCCTGGAGCAAACCACGGGTTCGAAATCGCTGTACACGTTCCCCTTCGAGCGCCGTACCGCGCTTATTGTGGGGAACGAGCGGCTTGGGATCGAGGACGACGTACTGCGGCTCCTGGACGACGTGGTCGAGATTCCGGTCTACGGTCTGCCATACGCGCACAATGTCGCCACGGCCGCGGCCATGGCCTTATACGAATTCTGCCGGCAATACCCGAATGGGTGACACGGCGGCGCGAAGTAACTGCCCCACGCGCGCATTTTTTTTGACGACGCCGCGAACTGATTGCGGAGTGTACAGGCGATAGTGCTCGCCGGCCTACTTCACGGCCCAGTGCGCGGGATTCCAGCGCCACGCCCCGTTCTCGGCCGGGTCCCACTCGCCGGGTACCCACACCGATTGCGGACTGGTTGTTGCCACGTATTGGCCGGCCACCCACACCCAGGTGCCGCGCCACTCCCAATGGCCTGGCGCCCAGGCAAGATTCGCGGGGCTCGCCGGCGGGGCGGGCTGCGTCTCCACAAGCGGCGCCGGAGGGGGCATCTTTTGCGTGACCACGGCTCCCTGCGTGCCGGCCGCCCAGTGGCCGGGCAACCAGTGGTACTGACCGCCGACGTGCTGCCAATAGCCGGGCGTCCAATAAGCGCGGCGAAACGGCGGCGTGGTCCATTTGCCGTCGACCCAGAACCATTCGTCGGGCGTTCGCTCCCAGGAGCCGGGGACCCACACCATTTGCGGCGACGGCGCGACGGTGATCGTCTCTTGCCGCGGCGGCGGCGGCTCGACATACGTCGGCGAGGTTATCGGTGCGGTCACCTGGCCCCAAACTACGGCGGCGCTCATTGCACTGGCATACGCTGTGGCAAAAACGAAAGCACGTGAAGCGGGTCGCATGAATTCTCCGATCGTGCGGCAGTGGGGTTAACAGCCCAATCCGGCGGGCTGCCACGACGGACCCTAATCTAGACCGGAGAATCGAAAAAAGTAAATGCCAGCTGCCAGAGGGGCCCCTCGGCGGATGCCGGCCAGGGTGCCTGTCGTCGGCTTATCGCTCGAGATTGGCCGGCAGCCGACCTTGCTGCACGGCATGCTCGAAAGTCGCGAAGTCTTCCTCGTTCTGATCCGCATAAGACTCGGCAAAGTCGGCCACGGCCTCGTCGAAAGAGTCGCTGGTCCCGAGGTAGGAACTGATGGCGCGCGAATCGCCCGAGCGCGCGTGAGCCCGGGCCAACACCCAACCGCAGCTTTCGGCATACGCAGCCATGGTTTCGGCATCGTACAGCTCGACCAGCGGCTTGATCTTCACGTCGCGCAACTGGCGAATGTAGAAGTGCCGGCCGTTTTCGCCGTGCGTCCACCCCAGGAACAGATCGCTTGCGGCCTGCATCAGCCGCTGGCCAACGACCACTCGCTCGCCCGGTTCGTACTTCGAGGCGCCGGCATACGGCTCGAGCACCGAGCGCTGCGCCTCCTTGACCTGTAAGAACAGTGCATCGCCGGGGCCGGCCATCAACAGAAAGACCCCGCAGCGCGTTCCCACGCTGCCCACGCCCACGACCTTGATCGCGTGGTCGGTGAGTGCGTAACGATCGAGTAGCACCCGGCGCTCGTCGGGCAGCGTCGAGCGGTACCGATCGAATGCCGCGCGCAAATGATCGACCAGCTCCACCGCTTCGGCGTGCACTGGATGATAAACCAGTGGCGGATTGTCGCGGATCAATGTTTTGTCACCGGACTGGATGAGCAGTTTGGCAGCCTCGTGCTCGACCGCTCCTTGGCCGGCGCTGCGGATCTCGTCGCGGTCGCGGCGGCTAAAGGCGCGCTCCGGCAACCGCTTGAGCAACTCATCGACGTCGACGCGCTCATACCAAACGTCGAGCGCGGTCATCGTGGCAAACCGCGCCATTCGTTGGCGGTAGCTCCGACAACACGCTACGGCCGCGGCGCGTTGTTGCGAACGCTTGAACCGATTGTTGCGCCCCGCGATGACGAAACTCGTCGCCAGACGCTTTACATCCCATTCCCACGGGGCGGGTAACGTTTCGTCGAAATCGTTGACATCGAAAACCAAGCGCCGCTCGGGCGTGGCGAACACGCCGAAATTCATCAAGTGGCAATCGCCGCAGGCCTGTACGCGCAGCCCTGTCGAAGGCGTCTGCGCCAAATCGGCGGCCATGATCGCGGCGCCGCCGCGATAAAAGGCAAACGGCGAAGCGAGCATTCGCCCATAACGGATCGGCAGCAAATGCGAAACGCGATCCGCGCTCGACTCTTCGAGGACCTGCACCGGATCGCGGCGGTCGAGCGCCGGCTTGTAAATGCCGTGGTCGGATCGCGGCGTTTGCTTGCGTAAGGATTTCCCGTGAGGGACTTGCTCTCCGTTGCCCGGTGGATGATCGTCGGGCGATGGCGTTTGATTCTCCACGCCGACTGCGCCTTTCTTACCGGCCGACTTGATCTTGCCCATACAACCGCCTCCTCAATTGAGCAGACAGCGAATCAGCAGTGCGCCGCAACAGAGAATCCCTGTGTCGAGGGACGGCAGAACCGTCAAAGAAACATGGTACAGCGCCGCGTGTCGGCCGCCAAATTCACACAGGCGCCGGTAGTGGGTCAGTCGGACCCACTACCCAAGCGCCGATAGTGTTCCGTTGGAAACGGCACGACTTCGCAAGCGCCACCCGCAATCGGCCGTCATTTGCCGCGACGATGCTCGACGTCCCAGGAATGCACCTGTTGCGCCAGGTGAACCGTCTCCGGCTCGTTGTGCAGTACACCGTAATAAAAGAGCGCCTCGGAAACTTCCCGGTAATTCACCTGCTTGATGCCCCCCGAACCGGCCAGTTCCTTGCCGGTGCCGGTGCGCGTGTTGCCTTCGATTTCGATCTCACCGGTCGGCTTGATCCGCGTGCGCTCCCAGCGCATGGCTTTTTCGATCGCCGCATCAAGTTCGGGCTCTGGCACGTAGATCGACAGGTGCTGGCCCATTAGAATCACGACCGCGTTATAGCTGGAGTCGCGCCCGCCGCGCTCGATGAAGACGCCTTCGTCGTCGCGCCGCTCCAAGGCCAGCTTGAGGAGCTTGTGCGCCGATTCGATCATCTGCGCATCGTTGAGCACCAGTCCGCAGAGGCCGAATGCCTTGGCCGCGATCACCAGGCGGTTGGCCGTGTGACCGACCTTGGGCAGAATGGTCGGGTAGCCCTTCTGAATGAAATCGCACGCCCGGCGCATCTTGGGCGTGACTTCTTCGACCTGCTTCTGAAAGCGCGGCGCCAGCGGTGATGCCTGTAGCACGAGCAGCGCGCGGCCCAACTCCTGCAAAAAGAAATAGGCGTTCTCCACGCGGATGGCGTAGACCGTGATCGGCAGATCGCCCGGTTTGCCGCCGCCGGCGAATCCGCCGTCGTCGATCTGCGTGGCGAACGTGGCCTGGATCGATTTCCAGGCGTCTGCGGCGCGCTCCTCGTCTCCCAAGGCCACCGCCGCGGTCAAATACCGGCATCCGCCTCGACCGAGAATCGTCGTGCCCAAGCGCTCGGGGACCATCTGCCCGAGCATCGGCCGCGGCATTTTTTGCAGGAGATCATACTCAGCGCGGTTCGGCTCACCGGCCGATGTCGCCGTCGCTAATCGCCATAGCACCAGGCCGAAAAAGATCGACCTGAGAATCGCAGTCGAACAGTTATTCATCAACGGAACTACAACTCGCCGCAATCGGCGACGACGATTTTGGCCGACGTCGCGCCCGATTGCGAGCCCATCGACTCGATCTTCTTCACCACGTCCATTCCTTCAACCACCTGGCCGAATACGACGTGCTTGCCGTCGAGCCAGGGCGTGGCCACCGTACACAGAAAGAATTGCGAGCCGTTGGTGTTCGGGCCGGCATTGGCCATGCTCAACACACCCGCGCCCGTGTGCTTCAGCTTGAAATTCTCATCGGCGAATTTTTCGCCGTAGATCGACTTTCCGCCGGTGCCGTTGCCGCGGGTGAAATCACCCCCTTGGCACATGAAGTTGGGAATCACGCGGTGGAAGGGGCTCCCCTTGTAGCCAAAGCCCTTTTCGCCGGTGCACAACTGGCGGAAATTCTCGGCCGTCTTGGGCACCACGTCGGAGCGCAGCTCCATCACGATCCGGCCGATCGGTTTACCGTCGGCCGTGACGTCGAAATAGACACGCGGCAGTTTTTCGCCCGCCGCATGTGCGGCCGAAGCCCCCAGCGCCAATCCGACCATCACGAACATGCACAGCTGAAACATCTGAGAGCCTCCGTGTGTTGGGCCAATGCGGTCTTGGTTACATGCGATTACGAAGCGAGCGTGCCATGGCCTTCGGGCGCGAGCCGAGGTGGGCCCAGGCCGACGGCCAAACAGTCCAGCCCGTCATTCGTCACGCATTGTACCTATGGGCTGCCATCGGCATAGCCCGGGGGCCAATCGCCGCAGCACAGAAGGCCGGTTCTGAAGAGAGGACTTCAGGCCGCCGGCCTGGTCAGCCAGACATTGAAGCCGATCGATTCGGCCTCGATTTGGCACGAGCCAAAGGCGCTCTCCCGCGCCAGGCGTTCGAATTCCGTGCGGCTCTTGGCACGCTTCAACAGCATGTGCTTGAACGTCCAGCGGACGATCGCGCTATTGGCCCGGCCCAGGTTCATGTCGGCGACGCACGCATTGATGTCGTCTTGCGAAGCGTCTTTTGAGAGATCGACGATCCACGCCTGGCCGCCGGGGCGCAGGACGCGATGCATCTCATCGAGCGCCTCGACCGGCCGCGAGAAATTCTTGAACGCCGCGCGGCAGATGATGAAATCGAATTCGTTATCGGCAAAGGGCATCGCAGCCGCGTCTCCTTGATGAAACTCGGCCGTCACGCCGGCTTGCCGCGCGCTCTCGGTGGCCATCGCGACAAAGGAATGGCTGATATCCAGCCCCACGACGTGGCATCGGCCGAAGCGGGCGAGCTCGATCGATAGGTAGCCAGGGCCCGGCGCGACCTCCAGAACTTTCGCGCCGGCGGCCACGCGTGCGTTCACGTCGGCGGCACCTTTGCGGTAGTCGTCCATGCTGCCGCGCGTGATACGGGCGTACCAGCGGGCCAGATATCCTTCGAGCGGCAGCCCGATATAACCCTTTGTTGCGCGCACCATCGCTGTGGAACCTCACTTTGAAAGAGGAAGAGTTGCCAGAGCGGGCGCTCGAACGGTTGGCGCTGGCAGGCAACCGAACTAGGCGCGCGGCGGAGCCGATTCCGGCACCGCGTCGCGACGCCCCCCGACTTCGACTTTGAAGGATCCCAGGCCAACGCGTACCGATTGATCGCCGGCCATCGCCAGGCGCGCCGCCTCACCATCGGCGCTTGCTTCCAAAACGGTCTTGATGTCGGCCGCCGACATGCCGCGTTCAAGCATGTCGTGCTTGAGCGTGGCATCGATCTCGGACTGGTGAGAGCGACGCAGGTAGTCGGTGATGAATACGATCGCCACGCAGGCTACGATCACTGCCGCGACCATGGCGCACACGGCTAACCACGGATTTGCCATCAATATCTGCTGCATGATTCGATTCCTCCTCCGGCCAGCCCCGGCCACGAGCTTCCCACGCGCTCGGACATTTATTCGACGCCCGTTACCTCTTATTAGACGCTGGCGCACGAAAAATGCAAAAAAGGGCGATGCAAGGCAGGAGAACTGCAAAATCCGTAGCCGGGGCCTGCGACCCCGGAAGCGACATCGTGAAATCCCGGCCTTCACAGAGGCCGGCTACAGAAGATACGCGCGCAGAATCTCAACTTTGCAGGTCTCCTGCGGTGCAAGGAGGCCAAGAACGCACCGGCAGTCGGCGGACTACGCCGCCGCCGGCCGGGCCGGCCATACCGAGCCGTGCGGCCGTCGCAGTACGTAGATCCACAGCCCGGCGGCGATCACCAGCACCAGCAGGCTGATATTCTGGGAAATGCTCAGGCCGGTGCCGAAGACGGGGCCCTCGTCGGTGCGAATGATCTCGAGCAGAAAGCGCGTTACGCCGTGCAGCGTCAGGGTCCAGGCGGTTACCTCGCCGTCGTGCTGGCGGAACGGGTAATAGGCGAGCAAGAACAGGCACAACAAAAAGGCATCGATCGCGCTGTACAACTGCGTAGGATGAACCGGTCGGCTGTGGTCGTGCGTGCCAGCCATCAAAGAAAAGCGACGGACACCGCGCTGGGTGGCTAATTCCAGCGGCTTGTCGGCGGCAAACGCTTCGGCGATCTGCTTCTGCGCTTCTTCCAGCGTGTCGACGTTGTGGCGGTTGATCTGCTGAATGCGTTCGCCCGCCGATATTCCCAGTGCCGCGCTTTCTTGGCTAGCACTGAGCGAGCCGATCACGGGTCGATGCTCGGCATCGGCCACGACCGTCAGGCCGTAGACTTGTCCCAAGCGGATCTGCTGCTCGTGCGGAGGGCTGTCGGCCGGAAATGTCACGGCCCACGGCAAATCGCACGGTCCACCAAAGCAACATCCATTCAGAAAACAACCGATGCGTCCCAGCCCCAATCCCAACACGACACCGGGCGCGATCAAGTCGGCCAGGGCGAGGCCCGGTAGCCGATGCCGATAGATAAAGGCAATGAGCGCCAGCCCGCCCACGAGCAACATGCCGTAGACGACGAGCCCTCCCTCTTGAATGCTGATGGCGGTGACGAATGCTTCCTGCCACGATTTATCGACGAAGAGCCGGTCCCAGTATTCGATCAAGTAGAAGATGCGCGCGCCGATGATGCCGCTGACGAACAGCCAGAAGGCCAGCGACAGAATCACTTCCGGATCGACGCCCATCCGCCGTGCCCGATAGGCCGACAGGCCCACGCCCGATGTCACGGCTACCAGCAGCATCACGCCGTAGCCGCGCACCGGCAAACCGTTTTCGTCCGAGATGGCAGGCAGCAGGTAAGCAATCACGGCCCCCAGCACGAGCAGCACCGGCACATAGCCGCGCGTGTCAGAGCTAAAGCCCTGGCGGCGCACTAACCAACCGAGGAACACGATGCTGGCGATCGCCCAGATGACCAAGAGCAGGCCATATCCGAAGACAGGCACACCGGCAATCTCGGCAGGGATGTAGAAAAGGGTGGAACGCATGGGCAATTCGTCGGCAGCCGGCAGAGGGCAGCTGGTAGTAGTCGGTTGTCGGTTGTGTGCGATCATCTGGCCGCCGGGCTTGCCGGGCGACCAGTAGTCACTTGTCAGTGTGTGTTGGTCGGGCGTTATTTCATGCCTTGCCCAAGGAAACAATTATCAATCAGTCGCACGCCCGCGATGCGAGCCGCAATGAGCGCAACGGTCGTGGGCGTGGTCGCAGGGACCTCGGCCAGCGTTTCGCTATCGGCCAGCGCCAGGTAATCGATCGTCACGCCCGGCGTCTCATCGAAGAGGCTTTTCATGCGTTCTTTGATCGTTGCGGCGTCGCGCTCTCCCTTGGCAAAAAGTTCGCAAGCCAGCGCCAGGCTGCGGCTCAGTACCAGGCCGCGGCGCCGATCTTCGGCCGACAGGTACGCGTTGCGCGAGCTCATCGCCAGGCCGTCTGACTCGCGGACCGTTGGGCAGACGCGAATCGTCACCGGCACGTCGAGATCATCGACCATGCGGCGCACCACCAGCGATTGCTGATAATCCTTCTGTCCGAAAAAGGCCACGTCGGGTCGCACCATGTTGAAGAGCTTCAGCACGACGGTTGCTACACCGCGAAAATGCCCCGGCCGGAATTTGCCTTCCAGCGGTGCAGCCACGGTCGAGGGTTCCACCACCGTGCTGTTTTCCGCGCGATAGACTTCCTCGCGCGCCGGAGCAAACACCAGGTCGACGCCGTGCGGCGACAACTTCGTTACATCGCGTAACAAGTCGCGCGGGTAACGTTCGAAATCTTCGCTGGGACCAAATTGCGTCGGGTTGACGAAGATCGACACCACGACGCGCGTGCATTCTCGCTTCGCCGCATCGACCAGGCTCAAGTGTCCCGCGTGCAAGGCCCCCATCGTGGGCACGAAGGCAATCGATTCGCCCGCCGCGCGCCAGCGGTCCATGACGGCGCGCAATTCTCCGCGGGTCGTGACCATAGCGCAACCGGCTGCCGCGGCCTGATCGAGCGATGCCTGTTTCATGCAAATCTGCCGAACTATCTCGAAATCTTGGGGGCGATGGTTATTGAACAACTCAGTCGTCGCTCGGCGAGGGTTGTCAGCTCATGGCTGCGATCGCCGCCGTCACTTCAGCGACCTGCGCCGTCGGACTGCCCTCGCTGACAATCAAAACCGGTCCAACTCCCGGTTGCTGCGCCGTCGCCCGAAGCGCCCGGCGAAGTGCCTCATTGCGATCCACGGCACTTGGCTCGCCTGGCGGATCGAGCAAGACAAGTAGCTTCGGCCGAACCGCTTCCGAGCTTGCGGCGTCGATCAGACCTTCGAGTTCCTTCCGGTCGTGGCCATCGTTCCATGCTGAAACGTAAGCCCGCGATTGTTCCAGCCAGAAATCACTGATCGCAAGCCGCGCCTTTGCTCCCCACCTGTGGGGATCGAGTAGCATGCACCGGCGGGTGAGCAATTCTATCTCCGCCGCACGGGCGCGACCAGCCGAGTCTTTGCTGCTCGGCGCCGCCGAGAGTTCAGGCACGTCGGCGATCAGCCGGGCATCGAGCTGTGTGGCAAGCTGCGCCGCGAGGGCAGTTTTTCCCACGCCCGGCCGCCCAGTCACCGCCACGTAAGGCACCGCGAAACGCAGGTGGTCGCGCAACTGGAGCAACGTCCAGCCGATCGCAGGATGTCGCCAATCGGGCGCGATTTCCGCGGCTGGCTCAACGACGAATTTGCGAAAAGCCATCCGCGGATGAGGTAGCACCAGCCGCGGCGTGTCGAGTTGCACGTCATCGTACAGGAGAAGATCGAGATCGATCGTACGCGGCCCCCAATGCACCGCGCGCACGCGGCCGAGCGATGTCTCGATCTCTGCAAGCGTGGCGAGCACTTGCGCCGGCGAATGCGATGTCTCGACGATCGCCGCGCCGTTGAGGTAGGTTTGCTGATCCGCCGGGCCGCCGACCGGCGCCGTTTCGTGCCAGGTGCTTCGGCCGCGCAAGTCGAAGCCAGTGTGCGCGGCGAGCAGGCCGACCGCGCGGGATAGGGTCGCCGGCCGATCCCCTTCATTCGATCCCAAGGCGATCAAGCACAGCGACATATTGCAACGCAAGCGAGAACGAGGGTGGCTGTGAATCGACCGGCCAAGAATCTCTCCGGCAGGTCAGCGCGCGAGTCGACTCACGGGAAATGACAGCCAGACCTTTCGCGAGGGTAAGCGACGGGTAACGACGGCGCGCCGATCACCCGAGGCAGGCGTGCCGACAGCCGGCCACCGGCCGATCGAACCGGAAAGATCGATCTCATTATACCCGCAAAACGTTGCCGCGCGCAAAGGCCTCGCAGAGTTGACGGCGCCATGGGTGATTTCGGCGATGTACTTGCGCCTCATGGTCGGCCAAATCCGTGACCCAACCGTGAACGCGAAAAACTTAGGGGGAAATCCGTTCCGCGACGCAGATTTGACTCCACGTCGCCGGACGTCGGTCCCTCGGTTGCCGGCCCCTAAATTGTTTCAATCATCGTCGTTATCCCGTTAGCGTCGTGCAGCGAATTGGCCGGTGGAAGCGAGATTGACTGCCGCAATCACGAGATCCTCCTCGGTCACGGCGCGTCACGCGCCTCGCGGTCGTACGACTCGCCAAGCAGTCGCGAGTTTTGCATGCCCTTGGCGCGCAGAAAATCCCAATTCCATCCACTAGTAACCGCCGCTGGCCCTAACGAATCGACAGAACAATCGAAAACGGTTCGCGATCGTTTCGAGTTCGACCCTGTGACGCTTTGAACTTGCGAAGCTGTGAATTTCTGATGCTGTGTGCTTGTGACGCTTGGAACTGATGACGCTCTGAACGTGTGATGCACTTCAAACGCGAACCGCAGAATCATTCACGCACGGGCGTCATTGTGCGTTCTTGCACGCGATTGTCAAGTTCAGAAATCGAAAGCACGCGTAACAAAAAAATCTTCCCGCCAAGTTCGCAAAAAGTGCTTGCAATTTTCCGATCGAGTGACCCGCGCGCGTGCTATCAAGAGCCGCCGCGCAGTGCGCGAAATCATCCGTGGCGCGAGAGTCGCTGAGCTTCGAAGTGGAAATGCTCATCGATGAATCACGCGGCGCCATTCGCAGTCGCGCCACTCGTGTGAGCCGCCACGCGCGAAATAGATTTCGGCGATGCGTGATCGGGCGCCAATGCCTCATCGAATTCAACGCGGCCGAAGAATCAAGCGCCGATGCTCAAGCGCCGGCAGTCGCTGGCGAATCGACGTGATGCGATCCAAGTCGATCTCGGCCAGAATCACGCCTTCGCCGTCGGCCGCGGTGGCCAACACCGTGCCCCATGGATCAACGATCATCGAGCGCCCGTACGTCGTCAGCCCGGGAGCGTGCTGGCCGTATTGATTGGGCGCGATCACGTAGCACTGATTCTCGATCGCTCGGGCGCGCAGCAAGATTTCCCAATGATCGCGCCCCGTCGCCAGGGTGAAGGCAGCGGGAATGCAGAAAATAGCGCTTCCCAAGTCGACCAATTCGCGAAATAGCTCGGGAAAGCGCAAGTCGTAACAGATCGCCTGTCCGATCGTGCCGCAGGGCGTTGGCGTGGCGCACAGCGCATCGCCGGGCAATAGCCAACTCGACTCGCGGCACGACACCTGGCTGGGAATTTCGAAATCGAACAGGTGCCGTTTGCGGTATTGCGCCAGGATTGTGCCCGTCGGATCGATCAACAAGCTCGTGTTGAAACACTTCGTCGGATCGGGACTCTGCTCGCAGTAGCTTCCGGCCACGAGCGTGATCGATAGCCGCTTCGCCAGCGCGCATAGCAAATCGCTCGTGGGCCCCGGAATCGACTCGGCCGAGCCGACCATCTGTGCCGAGCGGCCCAGGTAAGCGAACGTTTCCGGCAAGGCAATAAGCTGTGCCCCCGCGGCCGCCCCTTGTTCGATCAAAGCGCTGGCTCTGCGCAGATTATGTGGCTGATCGTCACCCGACGACATCTGTACAGCGGCGACACGAAAGAGGTTGCTCATGGGTGGATCGTTCCTGGCGACTACGTTCGACTTTCGGCCGCAAGTCAATTGTACAGTTTGGAGATTTCTTCGTAGGATAGCACACGTGGTTCGGGTGTCGCCTCGGGCGGTGGCGGACAAAATCCTTCGAGGCAATTCAACCAGCAAGGTCGACGTGTCGCAGCAGCAACCGAACGAGGAAAAGTCACAGTTGTGGCGCCTGGCCGAACAACCTTCGGCCGAGTTTGGCTCTCCCGATTACGAAACGGTGCGACAATTGCTCGGTCCGAGCGTCTGCCGCCGATTGGGAATCTATGAATTGCCGCCGGGTTTCGTCCTGTCGGTCGTGATCCCGGTGTACAACGAGCTGCGCACCATCGAAGAAGTGGTGCGCCGTATCCGTGGCACGGGCTTGCCCATCGAAATGGTCCTGGTCGACGACGGCAGCGTGGACGGCACGCGCGACATTCTCTCCGAGTGGCGCGATCAGCCGGACATGAAGATCATCTTTCACGCCCATAACCAGGGCAAAGGCGCCGCCCTGCGCACCGGCTTCGCCGCGGCCACGGGCACCGTAGTAATCGTGCAAGATGCCGACTTGGAATACGATCCGGCGGAGTTCGTCAAATTGATTCAACCGATCATCGAGAATCAGGCCGACGTCGTTTTCGGCAGCCGCTTCTCGGGCGACAACCAGCGCGTACTCTATTTCTGGCACTATGTCGGCAATCGCGTGCTGACTTTGTTGTCGAACATGATGACCAACCTGAACCTGTCGGACATGGAAACCTGCTACAAGGCATTCCGACGGGAAATCATTCAAAAGATCGCCCCCACGCTGCGCGAAAACCGTTTTGGCATCGAGCCGGAGCTGACCGCCAAGATCGCCAGCATCAAGAACGTGCGCATTCACGAGCGGCCGATCAGCTACGCCGGCCGCACGTACGCCGAAGGCAAGAAGATCACCTGGCGCGACGGTTTCCGCGCCCTCTATTGCATCATTCGCTACTCGCGCGGCATCGGCGAGTAGAGCTGCGTTGGCGTTATCGGGTGCTTTCTTGCCTATCGCGCTGCGTCTACACTGGAAGCAATCCTTGAAAGGAGCGCTTTCATGTTCACTCGCAGTTCGCGAACTTGCGATCGTCGCCGCTTCTTGCAAACTTCGGCTGCGTTGACCTCCACCGGCGCGTGGCTGGCGACGGCCGCGGCCGAAGAGCCAGGCGAGGCGCCGCCGCCCCGCGCTACGTCGGGCGATACGCACGAGCCCGACTGGAACGAGCGACTCACGATTACCGTCGGGCCTGACAAGGCCGATCTGGTTGGAACGAGCGACAAGGTCCTGCAAGCTGCGGTCGACTACGTGGCGCGTGCCGGCGGCGGTACGGTCCACGTGCAGCCCGGCACGTTTCGTTTGCGCAACGCTGTTTATTTGCCATCGCGCGTGCGCATTCTCGGTAGCGGCACCGACTCGATCCTCGTCAAAGAACCTTCGGTAGCGACCGAGCTATCGGCCGACTCGGATTGGTTCGATCAGGAGATCACGCTCGTCGACCCGGCCGGATTTCGCGTCGGCGACGGCGTTTGCCTGCGGGCGCGCAATCCGCACAACGGCGGCCCAACCGTTTGCAAACGCACACTCGTCGCGCGCAGCGGCAATCGCTTCAAGCTCGATCGCGCCTTGCGCGAAAACTTCTGGCTGATGGGCGAATCGACCGTGGCCACGCTGTTTCCGATCTTCAGCGGCGAGAACATCGCCGATGTCGTGATCGAGAACATCACGCTCGACGGCAACCGCGCGAATAACGACAATCTCGACGGTAATTACGCCGGTTGCGTCTTCCTGCAAGACTGCAATCGCGTCACCATGCGCGGCGTTACGGCGCGAAACTACAACGGCGATGGACTGAGTTGGCAAATCTGCCACGACGTCACGGTCGAGGATTGCCACAGCTACGATCATGTGGGGCTGGGCCTGCACCCCGGCTCAGGCTCGCAGCGCCCTGTCATGCGCCGCAACCGGCTCGAGAACAACGATATCGGCATCTTCTTTTGCTGGGGTGTGAAAGGGGGCCTGGCCGAAGCGAACAAAATTGTGGGAAACCGCAGCTACGGCGTTTCGATCGGCCATCGCGACACGAACAACATCGTGCGCGACAACGACATCGAGCGCAGCGGCAAAGCCGGTGTGCTGTTCCGGCCCGAGCGCGGCCGGGATTTTGCCCCGCATCGCAATCGATTGGAACGTAACCGGATTTTTGATAGTGGCCCGGCCGACGGCGTCGCGGTCGACGTGCAAGGCCAGACCGAGTCGATCGTGATCAGCGCGAACGACATTCGCGAAACGCGCGAGCCCATGTCACGGATCGGCGTCCGCATCGGCGCCGAAACCAGCGACGTGCGCCTGGCGGAGAACCGGATCGAAGGTTTTGCGAGCGCCGTGGCGGATCTGCGCGAAAAGCGGGGATAAGGAATTCATCCGCCGCAGATAGACGCAGATTCGGCAGACAGGATTCGCCAGTCCGATATGGATCGATCCACTCTCTTTGTCGAAATTCTGCGTAATCTGTGAAATCTGCGGATTGTGCTTTCGCTTCCTTGCAATCTCGATGGCGAAATTCAATCGCGTGTGTACCACCACGCCCATAGGATCAATAGACCCTGGATCGGCAGCCGCGCCAGGTGAAACGACGGCGGTACGTCGGGGAAGATTTCCTGGTGCTGGTACACGTAGATGTTCGCCGGAAAGACCGCCAGCAGCAGCGCGATCAATCCCCAGGCGGCCGGCTTCGTGGTGCGCGGGATCATCAAGAGCACGCCCAGGAACACTTCGGCCAGCCCGCTGACGAACACCGCGAGAGCGTGCCAGGGCAGGTAGGGGGGCATGATCTTCAGGTAGAAGGCCGGGTTGATGAAATGGTTCATCCCGGCCACGATGTAGAGCGCACCCTGCACGTATTTCAGCACGCCTTTCACGGTTGGCATCGGCACGGACCTCGCTGGGATTGCGGCGACTACCCAAAGCCATTCGACCGATTCCTCGAACCTTCCGGCTGCAACTATCCGCCCACCGGCTGTGGCCCTGAACCTATCGGTTGTGGCGTGTTATAGTGCCCGCATGTGGTAAGGGCCAAGAGCGCCAGGGTGCGCTCGCGCTGCCTGGGCACCTCGTTCAAGGATGCGTTTCGTGTCTAATTCCTCGCAACCGGCGGTGCAAATCCGCGATTTACGCAAAGTCTTCGGCGCGGCGGCCACGCGCGTGATCGCACTGGCTGGCGTCGATCTCGATATTCCCAGCGGGCAATTTCTGGCCGTGATGGGTCCGTCGGGGTCAGGCAAGAGCACGCTCTTGCATCTCGTGGCCGGGCTCGATCAACCCGACGGCGGTAGCATCCGCGTCAGCGGCCAGGACATCTTGGCCCTTTCGGACGATGATCTGACGTTATTGCGTCGGCGCCAGCTGGGGCTTGTCTTTCAAGCGTTTAATCTGCTCGATGCGCTGTCGGCCGCCGAGAACGTGGCGCTACCGCTGATTGTCGATGGAGTCGACGAATTCACGGCCAACCAGCGCGCGGCCCAAGCGCTCGATCGTGTCGGTCTTGCTCACCGTGGCCGGCACTTGCCCAAGGAAATGTCGGGCGGGGAACAGCAGCGCGTGGCCATCGCCCGGGCCTTGGCCATCAGGCCGGTGCTGCTGCTGGCCGACGAGCCGACCGGCAATCTCGACACGCACAATGGCGATCAGGTGATGCAACTCTTGCGGCAACTGGTTAGCGAAGGGCAGACCATTCTCATGGTCACACACAACCCAGCACACGCGGCCATGGCCGACCGGATCGTCATGCTGCGCGACGGCGAGATCGTTCACGATCGCCTGCTCGGCCAGGAGCACGCGCGCGGCCATGCCGCGGCCGGCAATGAAAGCTCGGGCACGCTGCCATGATGCTGCGGCATTACACCTATCGTGAGTTCGTCCGCCGGCCGGGCCGGACGCTGCTCACGCTCGCCGGCATTGTCATCGGCGTGGCGGGTGTGTTTGCGATCGCGCTCGTGATCAACACCACGCGGCACGCCTATCAGCAGATGTTTTCGGATCTAACCGGGAACGCCGCATTGGAAATCGTGGCTGAAGGGGGCGGCGGCTTCGATCCTGCCTTCGCCGCCGACTTGACTACGATCCGCGGCGTTCGTTCAGCCGATCCTGTCGTGCAGATGGTGGCCGGCCTGGTGAACGGCGAGAACCCGCTGGGCGTGATGGTCATCGGTAACGATCCCGCGCGCGACGAAGAAGCCGCGGCCCATCTGGTCGCCGGCCGCGGCCTGGCCACGGACGACGAGGTGCTGCTGGTCGATAACTTTGCCAAGAGCCTGAAGCTTGCTGTCGATGCGAAGGTCCGGCTCTTGTCGCGTGGCGGCGTGAACGAGTTTCGCGTCGTGGGCCTGGTCGAGCCCAGCGGCATCGCCGGCTTTAACGGCGGTTCGGTCGTGTTCGTCACGCTGCCGATCGCGCGGCGAATGTTCAAGCTGGGCAATCAAGTCACGGCGATCCCCATCGTGCTCACCGACGGCGCCGACCCCGACACGGTGCAGGAGAAAATCGCTGCGCGCTTGCCGGCCGGATTGATTGTGCGTTCGCCGGCCACGCGCGGCGACCTGGCCCAGCACAGCCTGCTAGGGGCTGAGCAAGGGCTATCGGCCCTCAGCGTCGTGTCGATCGTGGCCGGCGCCTTCGTGATCCTCAATTCCTTCCTGATGAGCCTGGCCGAGCGGCGCAAGCAACTGGCCATCCTGCGCGCCATCGGCGTTACCAGCAGGCAGGTCACCGGATTCCTCCTGCGCGAAGCCTTGATCCTGGGCATCGTCGGCATGGTGATCGGCATTGGGCTGGGCCTGGGCGTTTCGGTGGTGCTGGTGCAGGGCATGGAACAATTGCTGGGCGTGACCTTGCACCGCCTGGAACTCGCGCTGCAGCCGTTCGTCCTGGCCGCGCTGTTTGGCCCCGGCATGGCCGTGTTTGCCACCTTCGCGCCGGCCCGCCGCGCCGCCCAGCGACCACCGCTTCCCGATTTGCTCGGATTGCAGATTCAAGGCAGCGATACGATCGTCGCACGGATGGCGTGGATCGGTGTGGTAACAGGCGTCATTGCTATCACGGGCGTGTCGTCGTTCATCGGGCGTTTGCTTCCCGGACCATTACAGCGCACTTTACCGGCACCGCTATTGGGCCTGATTCTCGTCAGCGGAGTCTTGTTGACTCCCGCGCTGTATCCGTACGTCGCCCGCCTGGTCGCCGGGCTGCTAAGGCCGCTCTGGGGTATCGAAGGGCGCCTGGCTGTGCAGCAGTTGTCGCGCAATGCGCTGCGCAGCGGGCTGACGGCCGCCGTTTTGTGCGTGGCTTTGGTGATTTCGATCGCTATGGGTCAGTCGATTCGCAATAACATCAAGGACGTCGAACAATGGTCGGTCCGCACGTTCAAGGCCGACTATCTGTTGCGCAGCACACTGCCTGAGCTGAGCTACGCGGTAGCCGCGCAATTGCCCGAGGAATTGCTCGACGAGCTGCGCCGGCTGCCCGACGTGGAGACGGTACACGAGCTGAACCTGGTGCAAGCCAAGGTCGGCGGCGAGGCGATCGTCGTCGTGGCGCGCTCGTTCGACGCCGAAGCGACCGAGGCGCTCGACATTGCCGAGGGGACGCAGGTCGAGGTGACGCGCGGCCTCTTGGCGGGCGAAGCCGTGATCGGCACGGCTCTGGCCCGGCGTTTGAACCTGGGCGTCGGCGACGAATTGGCACTCCACACGCGCCGTGGCGACCGCAAGGTGCGCATCGCGGCGACGGTCACTGAGTACATCGCGGGAGGCATGGCAGCCTATATCGAACGAAAGGCGGCACAGGACCTTTTCGGTTTCGACGGCGTCGATGTTTACATGATCACGGCCCGGCCGGGAGGGACGGATGCTCTCGGGAGGACGATGGCAGCCTTCTGCGAAGAGCGTGGCTACATGCTGCAATCCAACGCCGAATTCCGGGCACGCATTCACCACATGATGGGTGGCGTGATCGGCTTTCTGTGGTTGCTTTTGGCCCTGGTGTTCGTGGTCGCGTCGCTGGGCATTGTTAACACGCTAACCATGAACGTCATGGAGCAGACCCGCGAAATCGCCGTGCTCCGCAGCGTGGCCCTGCGCCAGGGGCAGGTGCGGGCGATGATCCTCTATCAGGCCCTGGCCCTGGGGCTCTGCAGCCTGGTGCCGGGCGTGGGCATTGGCCTGATTCTGGCTTTTTTGATGAATCTTTCCACGCACATCCTGCTGGGGCAGCCCGTCGAATTCCAGGCCGAGATCTGGTTCGTGCTGGCATGCTGCGTCGCCTGCCTGGCGATCGCGTCGGCCGCCGCCTGGATGCCCGCCCGACGTGCTTCGCGACTCGAAATCGTCCGTGCGTTACAATATGAATAGCATGTCCACTGCCGGCGGTCCGCCGGCGCCTGCGTCAGAGCGATGCCAAGTCGAAATTCACGAACTTGTAAGCATTTAGTTGCTGCGCGATGCCCGCGACCGCAAAAGTCGCGGGCAGCAAGTCGCTTGTCGCTGCGCACTGGGTATATAATGGGCACGTCAAGGCCACCGGGCCCAGGATTTGGTCTTGATGCGAAGCCGGTAATCTCGTTACTTTTCTGCCGGAGCATGACGCCCGCCCATTGCACGCCGACGAATCTGACGCACTTACACTTCGCCGGTCGATATGGTGTTTGACAGGGAGCGAACGATGGTGAGGAGTTCGAGAGTGGCTGTTCTTGGCCTGTGTCTGATTGGAATAGCCTCCGCGGCCAGGGCTGACGAGAAAAAGGGATCGTTGGTCATTATCGGCGGGGCTTTGCGTTCGACCGATAGCCAGGTGTGGGAACGAGACATCTGGGAACGCATTGTCGATCTGGCCGGTGGCGACAAGGCGCAGATCGCGGTCTTCCCGACGGCTAGCGGTACCCCGCTCGATAGCGGCGACCGGGCCGTGGCCGCCTTGAAGAAGGCCGGAGCCGAAGCCTTCGTCGTTCCACTGGGACTGATGAACGTCGACGTCGACTTCCGCAAGCTGGTCGTCGACGAGGAAATGGTCGAAAAGGTCCGCAATGCCACCGGAGTGTTCTTTACCGGCGGCGATCAAAAACGCATTACCAAAGCCCTACGCACCGAAGACGGCGAGAACACGCCCCTCTTGGATGCGGTGTGGGAAGTCTACAACGACGGTGGCGTGATCGCCGGCACCAGTGCCGGGGCCGCCGTGCTCAGCCGCGTGATGTTCGCCGATCCCGAGAGCGTGCTGGCCACGCTGAAGAAGGGTGTGAAGTTCGGCAAGGAAATCGACGAAGGGCTCGGCTTCCTCGATCACGGCTGGTTCATCGAGCAGCATTGCATGACCCGCGGCCGCTTTGCCCGGGCCCTGGTGGCCATGCACTCGCAGGGGCTGAAGTTCGGCATCGGCGTCGACGAGAACACGGCCTGCGTCGTGCGTAACGGCACCGAGGTCGAGGTCGTCGGCTTCAAGGGAGCCGTGGTCCTCGACCTATCCAATGCCAGCCATGACCCCGATGTATCGGGCTTTAACCTCAAGAACGTGCGCATGACGTATCTCGATCATGGCGACACGTTCGATCTGAACACGCTGACCGTCACGCCGGCCAAGCAGAAAGTCGCCGGCTCGATGCCGCACGGCGAGGAACTCGACAACGAAGCCGAGCCCTTCATGTTCCCCGACATCCTGGCCAACACGACCGTTGTCGAGGTCCTGGGACGGCTGATGCAACGCCGCAAGGTCGAGGCCATTGGCCTGGCCTTCGACGGGCTGGCCGCACGCCAGGAGCCGACGCAGGGTTTCGAGTTCCGCTTCTACCCCGGCGAGGATAGCGCTGGCTGGTACGGCGACGTCCCGGCCGGCACGGGTTTCACCGTCAGCAACATCCACCTGGATGTGCGGCCGATCGAAATCTCGGGTCCGCTGTACAAGTAGCCGTCGGGTAGTCGGGAATGTGTGGGTTGAGCGTCTGCGGCGCACGGACAAGCGCGTTGTCCGTGCCACCCGGCTAGCGTGTGCCATGCTTTTTGCCGCAGGCAATAAGCATGCGATTCTTCCTCTGACCCTGTGCCATGCTTTTTCGCCGCCAGGCGAATAAGCATGCCGATTGGGTCTTCGACGGGTCCCTCCTCTCAACGAACGCTGCCGCAGCGAACTCCCCCGCCAAATGTTTGACGCTCCACCTCCGCGCGCTGTAGCCTGACCCGCGGACTTTTTCGGGCTCGGCACAGGCGGAGGTTCGCGCATGCGGCTGGAAATCCCTTTCGGCGATGACCTACTTCCCGTAGAGCTGCCGGTTCGAGCGCAGGTCATTTCCGGTGGCCCCCAAGCGTCGCTTCCGCCGGTCGACGATCTTGCCGCCACGGTACGCTCGGCCCTCGATCGGCCGCTCGGCATGCCACGCGTCGAGGAACTCGTACGGCCCGGTGCACGGGTCACGATCGCCTTCGATGATCCGACGGTCATGTCCTTTGGCCCGGTCCGCCGCGTGGCCATCGAGGAGCTGTTACGTCGATTGGCCACGGCAGGTGTCCCTCGGCAGAACGTGACCCTGATCTGTGCCAATGCGCTACACCGCAAATACCGTGCAAGCGAGCTGGCCGATCTCTTGGGGCAGGACCTGGTCGATGAATTCGGCCCGCGGCTCTTTTCGCACGACGCCGAGGACCAAGAAAACCTGGTCTATCTCGGCAAGACGCCCGGCGGCTACGACGTCGAAATCAGTCGCTATTGTTTGGACGCCGATCTGACGATCTACCTCAACGCCGCCCACAATCGCGGCTTCTCGGGCGGGTGGAAAAGCGTGTGCGTCGGGCTGTCGACCTACCGGTCGATCCGCCATCACCACACGCCCGACGGCATGTCGATGTCGCTCTCGCACAATCGCATGCACGCGATGCTCGACGAGATGGGCGCGTTGCTCGAGGCGCGGCTCGACCAGCGGATCTTCAAGATTGATACGATCCTGGCCAACCCGTTTCAGGTCGCGCGGCTGTTCGCCGGCACGGTCGACGACACGCGGCGCGCCACGCTCGACGTGCTGCGCACGCTATATTCCGACCGGCGCGATCTAAGCGCGCAAAAGTTCGACGTCATCCTGTACGGCGTCCCGAACTGGAGCCCGTACGCGATCTATTCGTCGATGAACCCCATTCTGACTTTGATCTCGTCCGGGCTGGGATACATGGGCGGAGCGGTGGCAGCGCTGGGCAAGCCCGGCTGCACGGTGATCATGGCTACTCCTTGCCCCGATATGTGGGACCAGGTGCATCACGCGTCGTACCCGGCAATCTGGAGGGACGTGCTTCCACAGACGCGCGACCCCTATGCGATCGAGCGCGATTTCGCCGAACGCTACGCGCACGACGAACCGCTCATCAAGAAATATCGCGACGAGTTCGCGTTTCACCCGGTACACGCCATCCTGGCCTGCTACCCGCTCAAGCGGCTGGCACACATCGGTCAGGTGTTCGTCGCCGGGGCCGAATCTCCCGACGTGCCACGGCACCTGGGCTTCACGCCCGCCAAGTCGGTCGACGAAGCCTTGGCCCTGGCGGCCGGGCACCATGGTGCCGATTTCAGCCTGGCCTGCCTCGACCAGATGCCGTCGCCCACGAAGGTGCCGATGTAAGCGTATCGGACCGCGGCACACTGGTGGCTCGAGCACCAGTGCTCGATACGACGCTGCGTCATCGACAGGCGGTTCGTCAATCATCATTTTGCATTCTGCATTTTCTGCGCAGCGCTGGGCGGCTCCGTAACCGTTCTCTAGAATCAACGGCTGGAGCGGCATACTCGGCCGGGGGTCCGATATCCGGGGCACGGCCGGATTCTGGAGAGGTGCGAAATGAGCCGATCCTCTTGCGCGCGCCGCGGGTTCACGCTCGTTGAGTTGCTGGTCGTCATCGCGATCATTGGCGGGCTGGTGGCGATTCTCTTGCCGGCCGTGCAAGCAGCCCGCGAGGCGGCGCGCCGCTCCTCCTGCACGAATAATCTCAAGCAAGTTGGCCTCGCGCTTTTGCAGTACGCCGATCTGTACGGTGGATTCCCGCCGAGCAGCACCAGCCAGATCGACTTCGGCGTTTGGAGCCCCAACCCAGCCAGTTATCACTTGCACAGTTGGGCCAGCCTGATCTTTCCCCTGCTGGAACAGGCGAACCTGCAGAACCAGATCAACTACAATGTGTCGGCACTCGCCGCTGCCAACTACGCCGTGGCCGGGCAGCAGATCCCGATCTATCGTTGTCCTTCGTTTACCGGCAACGAATTCAGCCAGGCCGAGGTCTACGCCAATCTGTCGCCGAACTTTGCCACGCGCAATTACGCGGCGCTCGGGGCCACGACGATCGGAAACCTGTGGCAACAGCCAGACGGTGTAATCTATCCTCGCGCGAGCACGCGTTACGTCGACGTGACCGATGGGCTGTCAAACACGCTCGTCGTGGTCGAAACGTGCGAGCCGGACATCGCCGTATGGATCGATGGCGGCACGGCGGCCGTGGCGGTGCATCCGTACGACGAGTCGAACTCGCCGAGCTACGCGCTGCCGCAAATCGCGCTCAATTACCAGCCGTACTTCGGCGGCAATGGGCAAGGCATCGACGCACAGTTTGGGCCGTCGAGCATGCACCCGCGGGGCGCCGTGCATCTGGTCGGCGACGGCTCGGCGCGTTTCATCAGCGATTCGATCAACGCGGCCACCTACGATGGCCTGGTGACGCGCGCCGGCGGCGAGGTGGTGGACGCGTCGCGCTTCTAAACACACGCTATGGCTGCTTCTTGCCGTCCGCCGGCACCGGACCGTTGATGACGGGGCCGGGTTCAGCCGGTGCCGCAGGCACTTCTTCGGCTGGCGGCCCTACGGGCGGTTGATTGCCCGCGGCGGGCCCCTCGCCCGCGGCAGCGCCCCGCGCGGCCGGTAGCGGCATCTGACCGTCCATGAAGTAGCGCCAGCCGCCGCCGAGCGAGCGATAAACGTCGATCAACCGCAGCGCGATGTCGCCTTGCGTTTGGGCCAACTGATCTTGCTGCGTGACAAGCGTCGACTGCGCGTTGAACACGCGATTGAAATCGGTGACGCCTCCCTGGTATTGCAGCAAAACAAGATCGACGGCCCGGCCCGCCTCGAAAACACTCTGCCGCAAAGCCTCCGCCTGTTGCTGCGATTGCAGGAAGCCCACCAGCGCATCTTCGACTTCGCGGCCGGCGTTTAGCACGGCCTGTTGATATTCCAAGGCCTCGCGCTGCAGCCGAACATCTTGCGTGATGATGTTATTGGCGATGCGACCGTAGTTGAGGATGTTCCACTGCAGGCTCGGTAGAACGAACGCCGTAAAGCTATCCGTCCGGAACAATGTGCGGAAATCATTGGCCACGTAGCCTATGAACCCGTTTACTGCCAAACGCGGATACAGATCGGCCTCGGCGATGCCGATCTGCGCGCTTTGCGCGGCGACTTCGCGCTCGGCGCGGCGCACGTCCGGGCGGCGGCGCACCAGGTCGGCCGGAATGCCCAGGGCCACTTCGGCCGGGGCGCGGGGGATCGGCGCCCGATCGAACGAAGCAGCCAGGTCTGTCACTGGCATGCCCATCAGCACGCACAACTGGTTGGCGGCCTGGCGGCGGCCAGCGACCAGGGGCGGGATCAGCGCTTCGGTCTGGGCCAGGTTGGTACGCGCCTGGCGAACGTCCAACTCGGTGGCGGCGCCATTTTTGAATCGCTGCTCGGCCAACTGCGTCGAGCCGCGCTGAATCTCGACATTGCGGCGGGCAAAATCGAGCCGCTGCTCGAACGTGCGCAATTGCACGTAACTCGACGCGACTTGCGACAAGAGCATGACCAGCGAGTCGCCATAGCCTTCGATGGCCGCGTCGACATCGGCCGTCGAACTCTCGATCTGGCGGCGGTACCGGCCCCAGAAATCGAGTTCCCAAGAAGCGTTGAACCCGGTGGCCCACAGGCTCGCACTGGTCGGCAGCGGAATGCCGAGGTTATCGGTGATCTGCCCGTGGAAGTAGGTGCCGTTGGCGGTTTGCTTTTGCGGGAACAAGTTGCCGACGGCGATGCCGCGCTGGGCCCGCGCTTCGAGGATGCGCGTGCCGGCGGCGCGCAGATCGAGGTTCTGGGCGCGGGCCTGTTCGACGAGGCCGTTGAGCGTGGGATCGTTGAAGACCGTCCACCACGAGCAATCGGCGGCCGGCGCGCTAATCACGCGCGGATCGGCACTATCGACCCAGGCGGGGGCCACGGGTGCCGGTGGGCGCGCGTAGTTGGGCCCCACCTTCGCGCCGTTGCGCCACCATTGCCGTAGCGACGTGCACCCGCAAGTGGCGCCGGCGATCACCAGCAGCAGTGCCGCAACGAGGCGCGCGCGGCGGTGCGGCTGTGCATGAGACGCACGGCGCGCGGCAGACTGACTCGAGGGAATACTCTGCGGAGCCATCGGCGAAGGTCGCTGGCGGTGGGCGCACGAAGGGAAAACAGGTGAGGTGCGGCGGCGGCAGAAGCGTGCTGGCAAAGTCGCTACCAACGCTTCTCTACGAATTACTCGGCGAACTGCGAAAGACCGCATGAACCGGAGGGTCGGACGCCCCAGGACCGCCAAAATGCTCCTACCTTAACGTCTGCGGTAACTGTGCTAGCAGCGGTTTGCGAAAGTTGGGCGCTGCGAACGGGCCCGCGCGACGTCCGAGCAAGAGCCGAGTTGTCACTCGGCGGCCAGATGAGCGCCCTTTTCGGCGACCGAGCGCTTCATGAAGAAGACCAGCACGACCAGGAACAGGGCCAGCACCGACGCCAGCCAGAACACGTCGAAGTAGGCCAGCGACGAGGACTGTTGCTCGCGCAAGTTGGAAAGCATCTCCAGCGCCATGTCCTGCGACGCGACCGGGTCACCCGTTTGTTGATAAAAATAGGCCTGGGCGTTTTCCGTGAAGGAGGTGACCGCCGGATTGTAGGGATCGAGCGTTTCGTTGACGCGCAGGGCGTGGAACTGATCGCGGCGTTCGTGAATCGTTTGCGCCATCGACGTGCCCACGCTCCCTCCTTCGTTGCGGATCAAGCTGAACAGCCCGACCGCCGCGCCGCGCAACTCCTTCCGCGTATACATGTAGGCGGCGACGTTAATCGGCGCAAAAATCAGCGACAGCCCCATGATCGACACGACACGCGGCCAGACTACCAGGAACGGGCTGATTTGCAGATTCATCTGCGACATCCAGTAGCAGCCAGCGCCCATGACCAGCAACCCGACGATGATCAACTTGCGCGCATCGACGCCGCGGCCAAGCAGAAACCCGACGATCGGCAGCAGCGATACCGAGAAAAAGCCCGACGGCGACATCACGAATCCTGAGCTCGTGGCATCGTAGTTGAACAGCGATTGCAGCAGACCGGGTAGGGACGTGCTGATGGCGTACAACACTCCGTACGCGCAGAAGATGATGATCGAAGCCATGGCGAAGTTGCGTTCCGCCAGCGGGCGAAAATTGACCACCGGATTGGCAATGCTCATTTCGCGATAAATTAGCGCCACGAGTGACCCGACCATGAGGAACGTCAGCGTCTGCACGCGCCAGAACGGATCGCCGAACCAGTCCCATTGCTGACCTTTGCTCAAGACGACTTCCCAGCAGATCATCGTGGTGGCGAGGAATACCAATCCCAGCGTGTCGAAGTAAAAGGGACGGCGGCGCAGCTCGGCGCGCTCTTGCTTGAGATAGTCAGGGTCTTCGAGCAGATAGTAGGACGCGGCAAAGGCGATCGCACCCATCGGTATGTTGATATAGAAAATCCAGCGCCATGAGTAATTGTCGGTGATGTAGCCACCCAGCGACGGCCCGAGGATCGGCGCGAGCAAGCCGGCGACGGCAAACAGCGTCATGGCCGACCCCTGTTTCTCGGGCGGAAACGCATCAAGCAGCACTCCCTGCGTGCTCGGCTGCAGTCCGCCACCAGCCAGCCCCTGCAAGACGCGGAAGAAGATCAACTCACCCAGGCTGGTCGACATGCCGCACAAGCCCGAGCTGATCGTGAAGACCGCGATTGACATGAGAAAATAGTTGCGCCGGCCGAAATGCGCTGCCAGCCAACCGGAGATAGGCAGGATGATCGCGTTGGCCGCCAGGTAGCTGGTGATTACCCACTCGCTATCGATCACCGCGGCCGACAATCCGCCGGCGATGTACCGCAGCGCGACGTTAGCGATCGTCGTATCGAGCACTTCCATGAACGTCGGCACCACCACGGCCGCTGCCACGAGCCACGGGTTGACCGTGCGCGGCATGACGGCGGTGGGAAGTGCAGCGGCCGAACTGCTCATGAAAGGATGTCTGACCGGGGCTCGGTTGCGATACCGCTCGGCTTCACTGGGCCGGGCGCGATTGCGGTGCTGCTTGCGGCTGGGTCGTCGTTGACGGTTTGCTTGGCGCGGATGGCATGGCCGACGGAGCTTGCTGCGCGGCTGCCGCTTCGCGCGCCGCCTCGGGAATAACCTCTTGCAATCGCTGCCCCGCGTTCGGGCCGGTCGGCGCTTCGCGATAATGGACGTAGGGCACCACCGACAGCCCGACGAAGAGCGTGTGCTCGTCGGGATTGTAGTCTTCCAGATCGATACGCACGGGCAGACGCTGCACGACTTTCACGAAATTGCCCGTCGCGTTCTGCGGTGGCAGCAGGGCCAGGGTCGAGCCGGTGCCCATCGTGAAACCGGAAATGCGCCCTCGGAAATGGTGCTGGCTGCCGTACATGTCGACCTTGATGTCGACCGGCTGTCCGATGCGCAGCCGCGCGAGCTGGGTTTCCTTGAAATTGGCGTCGACCCATATTTCCGTCAGCGAGCGAATGGCCATCAGGGCCTGGCCCGCCTGCACGTTATTGCCCGGATTGACGTTGCGGCGGGTGACGACACCGTCGATCTCGGCCAGCACGTCGCAATAGCGCAGATTGAGCTTGGCCTGAGCCACGTCGGCTTCGGCCTGGTGCACTTTGGCCGTGGCCTGTTTGATTGGTGCCGCGTCGGCAATAAGCTTCGCATAGATACGATCGAGGTTTCCTTCGGGATCGCGCTTGTAAAACTCTTCGATCAGTTGCTTAGGAGAGAGGTCGTACGACGTAGGCACGATGCCAAGCGGTGCAGCGCTCACTAGGACGTCGGCCAACGCCTGCCGCACCGTGGAGAACGTCTGATCAAGATTCTCGGGCATCTGCAGAGGATTCTGATTGTTCGCCTGTAGGCCCAGGCTGGCACGCGTCTGCTGCGCGGCCTGTTCGGCGCTGGCCACGCGGTTTTTGGCGACGTCGTAGGCCGCCTTGTACTGATCGAATTGTTGCTTGCTGATGGCGCCGGTACCGATCAGCGATTCGCCGCGAGCGAAGTCCCGCTCGGCCAGCGCCAGATTGGCCTCCTCGGCTTTCAATTGCGCGACGTTCGATTGCAGCAGGGCCTGTTGGTTGCGCACGTCTTCCATGGCGTGCTCCAGGCGGAAGCGAGAACTGCGAGCCTGCGCCACGATACCGCGAACTCGATCTTGCGCGGCCACGAGATCGGCCTGTGCCGTTTCCAACGTGGCTTGCTGAAGAGAAAGTTGAATCTCGTACGGCTCGCGATCGAGCTTCACCAGCACGTCCCCTTTGCGGACGCGATAGTTGTCGTCGACCAACACTTCGATGACCTGGCCGGGAACGCGGGCGGCGACCGACGTTACGTGGCCGTTGACGTACGCGTCGTCGGTCGAGACGGTCGTCATCGCGCGGATCGTGATCGGAACCAGGAAATAGCACGCGGCAATCGTGGCCACCACCCCCAGCGCCATCCACAAACCACGGCGCGATTTGGCGGGCTTCGCCGCGCTTGGCACGTGCGTCGCCGTGGCAGCATGCCCGTCCGGTGGATGCCCTCCTGCCTGAGCCCCGTCGGCCGGATGGCCTTGCACGGCCGATTCGGCCGCGCCGCCGGCGGGGAGCGAAGCCTTGGATTCTTGTGCTGCCATCGTTCACTCCTGATGCACAGGCCGGCGCTCCTCGAGCACAGGCCAATGGCCAATCCGCCGATGTACGTCGCCTTACCATCGATCCTGCAACGCGCCTGTATTTTCCCGAGGCGGAGCGATTCGGCAAGCAGCCGGTAGAAAAGAAACCCGCCCGTCCTACGTGTTCGGAGCAGACACCCCGGCCGATTACTCCATGCGATGGCGGAATAACCACGCCGCGCTCGATAACGTGATCCCCGCGATCACGGCCATTGGCCACAGGTTGGCCACCACGACCGAGAGTGGGGCGTTTTTCAGAAAAATCCCCTTTACGATCACGATGTAATACCGGATCGGATTGGCCAGCGTGGCGTATTGCAGCCAGTCGGGCATGTTCTCGATCGGGCTGGCAAAACCCGATAGACACATCGCTGGGACCATGAACACAAACGCCCCCAGGATGGCCTGCTGCTGCGTCTTGGCCAGGCTGGAAACGAACAACCCCACGCCGATCACGGCAAACAGGTAAACGACCATGCTACCGTACAACAGCAACAGAGATCCTTCGAAGGGAACGCGAAACAGCGTGACCCCGACCGCGATCATGCCCGTCGCCTGCGCGATCCCCAAGATCAGGGCCGGCACGGTCTTGCCGATAATGATCTCGAGTGGTCCGAGCGGCGACACGAGCAGTTGCTCGAAGGTGCCCAATTCGCGCTCTCGCGCCACCGACAGCGCCGTGACCAGCAAGCCCATGAGCGTGGTCAGAATGGCCACCAGGCTGGGAACCGTGTTCCAGGTGACGGTCTGATTGGGATTGAACCACAAACGGCCGACAACGACCGTCGAGGGAGGCGCCGCCTGGCTGGCGGTGAGCAGTTGCTGATTGAAGCCGGTCACGATGGCGTTGGCATAACCCTCGACGATCTGCGCCGCGTTCGAACGACGGCCGTCGAGCAACAACTGAATCTGCGCCGGTCGGCCCGACGCCACCTCGCGCGAGAAGTCGGGCTGAATATACAGGACCACGAGCGCGCTGCGCGAATCGATCGCCGGCGCGATCTGGCTCTCGTCGGTAAGGAAATCCACCTCGGAGAAATTCGGCGAGCCGGTAAAGAGCGCGACTAAATCGCGCGAGCTGGTCCCCTGGTCGCGATTGAGAACCGCGATTCGTACATCCTTCACTTCCTGAGTGGCCGCGAACGAAAAGACCAGCAGTTCGACCAGCGGCGGCACGATCAGGATCATGCGGCTCTTCGGATCGCGCCATACGGCGAGAAATTCCTTGACGATCAATGAACGGATGCGCTGCCACATACGGCTACTCCAGTCGCATCCGGGTGGAGCGCAACAGCAGTATGAGCAACACGCCTCCCATCGCCAGCAGGGCGAGCGTGTTGGGCACCAGTACCGACATCACATCGCCGGCCAGAAACATTGTCTGCAGACTGGCCACGAAATACCGAGGTGGCAGCAGGTACGTCGACCATCGTATCGGCCACGGCATGGCGTCGATCTCGAAGATAAAGCCCGACAATTCGAAGGCGGGCAAGAATCCCGCGATGAGCGCGGCCTGGCTTGCGGCGAACTGGTTGCGCGTCAACGTCGAAATCAACAATCCCAATGGCAGCATGGCCGAGAGAAACGCCGTCGCGACAATCACCAGGGCCAAAATCGAGCCGCGGAACGGCACGCTGAACACGTATACGGCCGCCGTCACCGACAGACCCATCGCCCCCATGCCCAATAGAAAGTACGGGAGCAGCTTGCCGATGAGAAACTCGGCGCGGCCCACGGGCGTGGACATCAGCGCCTCGATGGTGCCGCGCTCCCATTCGCGCGCCACGACAAGCGCCGTCAGCAGCGTGCCGATCAACGTCATGATGATGGCGATCGAGCCCGGGATGAGAAAGTTCTGGCTGCGAATGTCGGGGTTGAACCAGTAACGCGGTTGGATCGTCACCAGGCCCGGCAGCGCCCGGCCCGACACCATTCCGCTGCGGGCGTAGGTCTCTTGCACCAGCCAGTTGCTCCACACGCCTTCGACGTAATTCAGCACCAGGCCGGCCGTGTTGGGATCACTACCGTCGACCAGCACCTGCACGGGCGCCGATTCGCCGCGCCCCACGCGCTCGGTAAAATCGGCCGCCAGCACGATTACGCCTTTTAGCCGACCGGCGACAAGCTCGTCTTCGACCTGTCGGCGGTCATGCGCCGCAATCACATTGAAATAAGGGGAATTGTGAAACGAGGCCAGCAGGCTCGACGTATCCGGCGTCGCTTGCTCGATAACCACCGCCACCGGCACGCGGCGCAGATCGAGCGTGATGCCGTAACCGAAAATGAATAGCAACAACAGCGGCAACAATCCCGCGATCAAGTAACTGCTGGGATCGCGGCGGATTTGCAGCATCTCCTTGCGCACGAGCGCCGCGACGCGGCGGAGCCAGGCCGCAGGGCCGGTGACCGTGGCGCTCATGACGCCTCCCTACGCTGGTCGTACGATTCGACGAGGTCGATAAAGGCGTCTTCCAGCGACGGCTCCTCCCGATCGGGCCGACGCACCGATTCTTTTAGTCGGTCAGGCGAACCCTCAGCAATGACGTGCCCTTGATAGACCAGGCCGATGCGATCGCAATACTCGGCCTCGTCCAGGAAATGTGTGGTAACCATCACCGTGACGCCACGGTCGACCATGGCGTTGATATGTCCCCAGAATTCGCGGCGCGTGAGAGGATCGACGCCCGAAGTGGGCTCATCGAGAAACAACACAGCCGGCTCGTGCATCAGTGCGCACGCGAGCGCCAGTCGCTGTTTGAAACCGAGCGGCAATTCGCCGGCATTCGTTTCCAGATAGCCGCCGAGCTTGAACGCCTTGACCACGCGCTCCGTAGCCGCCTCACGCCGCGCGCCCGCCAGCCCATACACTCCGGCGAAGAAATGCAGGTTTTGCCGGACGCTCAAGTCGCCGTAAAGTGAAAACTTCTGCGCCATGTAGCCGAGCCGGCGCCGTGCGCGACCGCCGGCGCGATAAAGATCGAAGCCGGCCACGCGGGCTGTTCCTGCCGTGGGGCGCAGCAATCCGCACATCATTTTAAAGGTCGTCGATTTGCCGGCGCCGTTGGGGCCGAGCAGGCCGAAGATTTCGCCGCGGTTGATGCGAAACGTGATGTGATCGGCGGCCGTGAAATCGCCGAAGCGCTTCGTAAGCCCGTTGGCCTCGACCACGACGTCGTTCGAGGCAGTGCCGGCGGGCTTATCGACGACCGGCGCGACGTCTCCCTTCGGTCCGCCGCCGAGCAAACCCACGAAGGCATCTTCGAAGCGCGGCGGTGTGGCCACGACGGCGTCTTTTGGTACGCCGAGCGCCGTCAGATCCGGCGCCTCGCCGTCGTCCCTCATCACCAGGCGGACACTGCTCCCTTGGATCACGCCGTCGACGACGTCGGGCTCCTTAAGCACTTGGGCCAGGACCTGTCGGCGACGGTCGCCGAGCCCCTGGATCAAAAACGTGCGGCCGCTGGCGCGATCCGTCAATTCCTTGGGTGGCCCGGCGTAGATGGCTTTCCCTTCATTCAGCAAGAGGACCGTAGCGCACCGTTCGGCTTCGTCCAAGTAAGCTGTGCTCCACACGACGCCGATACCGGTGTCGACCAGGTCGTAGACCATTTGCCACAGCTCACGGCGCGAGATCGGGTCGACGCCGACGCTCGGCTCGTCGAGCAGCAGCACCTGCGGTGCGTGAATCAGTGAGCAGGCGAGCCCCAGCTTTTGTTTCATGCCGCCCGAGAGCTTGCCGGCCAGCCGACCCGCAAACGGCCGAAGCGCAGTGAACGACAGAAGACGATCGAACGCCTCCCGACGCTCGGTGCCGATCACGCCGCGCAAATCGGCGTAGAGATCGAGATTTTCGAGCACGGTAAGATCTTCGTACAGACCGAAGCGCTGCGGCATGTAACTGAGCACACGGCGCACCGGCACGATGTCGCGCGCCGTATCGTGCCCCTGGACCAGAATGCGCCCGTCTGTGGGGACAAGCAGCCCGGCCATCAGCCGCAACAGCGTGGTCTTGCCGGCGCCGTCAGGACCGACGAGCCCCGTGACCTGTCCTGCTTCGACGCGCAGGTCGAGACGATCGATGGCCGGTGGCCCCTCGGCGCTAAAGCGCTTGGTAACTTCCTCGACCACGGCCAAAGGTTCACCGGCCATCACTCATTCCTGCGAAGTCAGGTCGAGTGTGACCGTGACCGGCATGCCCTGCCGCAGGCCATTATCGGGATTGTCGACCAGTACGCGCAAGCGATAAACGAGGTTCGTGCGCAGCTCGCGCGTCTCCACCGTCTTCGGCGTAAACTCGGCGACCGGCGAGATAAAGCCGATCCGACCCGGGTATTTCTTGTCGGGATGCGAGTCGGTGGTGACCGTGGCGGCCATGTTCGGATGGATGCGCCCCAGATCCTGCTCGTTGACGTACGTGCGCACCCAGACGGGCGAGGCCAATGTCAGCGTAAAAACCGTTTCGCCGGCATTGACGATGGCGCCTTTTTCACGTGCGCGAGTGAGAATCACGCCATCGCTGGGGGCGATCAACTCGCTATCCGTTTGGCGCCGCTCCGACTGGGTTACGGATGCGTCTTCGGCGGCCAACTGTGCGCGAGCGGCGTCGATATCTTCTTGTCGCGGGCCGATGACGGCCATCCGTTCCGATTCCTCGGCGGCCCTGAGCCGGGCCCGGGCTTCGTCCAAGGCCGAACGCGCCGAGTCGAACGTCTCGCGGCTGACGGCCCCTTGTCCCACCAGGCGTTCGGCCCGCTCGAAATCCTGCTCGCTGCGCGTGACCGTAGCCCGCTGCTCGGCGACTTGCGCCTTGGCCGAGGCGATCTCCTCAGGGCGCGAACCGTGCTCAAGCCGTGCGAGCGTCGCCTTAGCGTTGTCGCGCCGGGCGCGAGCCAGTCGCAAATCGTCGTCGAAGTATTGCTTGTCAAGCGTGGCGATCACCTGGCCAGCTTTGACCTCGTCGCCTTCGTCGACGGCCAGCGAAGCGATTCGTCCTTCGACCTTGAATGACAGGTTTACTTGCCGGACGTCGATATTACCCTGCAGGACGAGCTCTCGCTCGTTCTGGCGCTCGAGTTGGAAATGGCGCCAGGCATAGGCGCCGGCCGCCGCGGCGGCGAGCAGAACAATCAAAAAGATAATGCCCGCGGTTCGCCCGCGATGCGATTCGTACGCCGGCGACGCGGCTGGCTCATGCCGCTCGGCCGTAGGTGATGGGCCTTGGCCGGGCGGCCGTTTCGCGGCGTTGCCTGTGCCCGACGGCGGGTTCGACTGCGCGGAATCACCCGGATGTTTGCCCGTGACTTCTCCGGGATTGCGCTTGGCGGTCGACATGGGCGTCTTCTTGGGGGGGGCGTGATTGCCCGGTGATCGTGGTAGCGAACCGTCGAGGTGTCTACCATTGTTATACTCCGGCAGACCAGAGTGAGGCCATCGCTCCTTTTTGGGGTCGCGGGGCAAACGTGCGGCAGAGTAGCGGCAGAGAAACAGTCTGAACGATGGAAAGGGCCTACCGCGCAAGCGCCTCGAGCGCGGCCTTCGCCACGTCGGAGCCGGCGGCCTGAGCCTCGCGCAACATCGCGCGGCCGCGTTCGACGTATTCATTCCGGGCCGTGGTCGTCAGATAGGCGCCGATGAAAGCCCGAGAGTTGACGTCGTCCTTGGCGAGCCAGCGTTCGGCGAGCGCCGCGGCCAGATCGGCCGGCAATTGCTCCACGCGGAAGTCGCGGTTCTGTCCCTTGATGCGGGCGACCAGCCGATCCCGGTCGCGGCTCACTTCGACGACAATCACGACGTCGCCACCGTATTCCAATTCCGTGTTGCTGGTGACCGTCTTGAGGCTTTCGCGCACAGCGTTGTTAAAGCTGCCGACGCAGCTGCGCAGCGTTCGCACGCCCTCCACGTCGCCGCGCAAGCGATCCGTAGCCGCGTCGGCCATGGCCAGATTTAGCAGTTGGTCGACGTTCTCCAGTTCGCCACGTGCCAGGGCATTGCGGGCTTTCTCCAGCGTTTGACGTACTTTGGCCGCCTGGGCCGATTCGTCCGCCGCCGGGCGTGCAGGCATTTCCACCGCACCGGCAGGCATCGCCGGCTCGCGTTTCGGCATGGCGGGAATTTCCGGCATCGATTTCTCAGCATCGCGCAGAGTGGTTTGCGACGACTCCTCGCCCAATGTGCCTTCGCGTTCGGTGGCAGAACGTTTGCCAGTCGGCACCAGCTTTCGGTCCGACAAGATGCCCGTCGGATCATTGGTCGGCCGCCCTTGGACGCGCGGCTTGCTACTCTTCGGTGCGGCGGGTGCGCTCGGCTTTGCCGATTTTTCGTCGAGCGCGGCCGGCATGCTTTCCGCCGCTGCGACCGATCGCTGGCGCTCGCGCCATACCAGCACCATCCCGCCAGCCAGCCCACACGCGCCGAACACACATAAGAGCACCAGGATCATCGCCATTTGCGAGCGCTCGCGGGCCCGGCTATTGCGCCGGGTGATCGGCGCCGCGCGACGCACGCCTGGCTTCGTGAAGGATCCTGGCATGTTACTGTCTACGCTCGGATGCCAGGCTTCAGGAAGCGGCTCGTGGGCCGCCGGCGGTAACGACGGCACCTCATCCAGATGCACAGGCTGCGCCGCTTGAAACGCCGCGCCCGGACCCGCGATTAATCGCGCCTTGGCAGCCGTCGGCGCCGCCACCGGACTGTCGGGCGGCAGCGGAGGCGCTTCGACCGGGTTGGCCCAGCGGGGCATCGCGGACGCATCGGCCTCGTTCCGCCCAAGGACCGACTCGCTGGGAGCCGATATATCTGGCGCAGCACCCACCGGCGTTTGCACAACCGCGCGATCGGTGACCGACGGGGGGAGTAGCCCGTCGGCATTCGATGACGCGATAGTTGCCTCCTGTGGCACGAAATCAGGCTGTTCGCGCAATCGGGCATCGTATCGCTCGCGCGCCGCGGGGGTCGTGAGTACGGCCCGGGCCGTGGCGATGTCGGCCATCAGTTGTTGCGCGGCTTCTGCCTGGTCGCTGCCCAGCAGATTCGAAAGTCGGGCAATCTGGCGGCGTGCCGCCCGATGAATGCGGGCAATGTCCCCCTCATTCCGCCGCAGCCCGAGCAGAGCGTAATAGTCGGGCGGGCGCGGACCGGCAGGCAGTCCGAGCAGTTCTGCGTAAATATCGCAGCTCTCTTTCAACGGAACCTCGCCGCATGCGCGCTTGTTAATGGTGCTCGAATCGGAGCAAGCTGCCATTTCATCAATTATTCTCCCGAGGGCCCGGGCCCACAAGCAAAACCGTGGCTGGTCGCTCGGGGCCGCGAGCCTTGGCGGACCGGTTATAACGCGCGGGCCGAACTCGCTTAGGTGGGGCACGACCAAAGCATCCATGACGGCCTCCCCGCCTCGATTAGGCTAAAATCAAGAATCATGCTGCGTTCCGACGCCATCTGAACAAAACGTCATGTGTGGAATCACCGGAGCCGTCTGGACAGACGCCGCGAAACGCATCGAGCGCGAAACGCTCGTGGCGATGACCGACGTGCTGCGCCACCGCGGCCCCGATGATCAAGGTTTTTATGAGACGTGCGTGGCGCTTCCCGGCGCCGGCGAATCATCGATCGGTGTCGGGCTCGGCCATCGCCGGCTGTCGATCATCGACGTTGCCGGCGGCCATCAGCCCCTTTCCAATGAAGACGGCACGGTGTGGATCGTTTTCAACGGTGAGATCTACAACTTCCGCGATTTGCGACGCCGGCTCGACGGGGCAGGACATCACTTCCGTACCTCCAGCGATACTGAAACCCTCGTGCATCTTTACGAAGACGAGGGGATCGGCTTTCTTGAACACACCGAAGGAATGTTCGCCCTGGCAATCTGGGACGGTCGTCAGCGGCAATTGGTGCTTGCCCGCGACCGGTTGGGCAAGAAGCCACTCGTATATCGGCACGAGCCGGGTCGCCTGCTCTTTGCCAGCGAGCTGAAGAGCCTGCTGCAAGTGGCCGACGTGCCGCGCGCTATCGATCCCGCCGCCGTCGATGAGTTCCTGGCCTATCAATATGTGCCCCACCCGCGGACGATCTTTCACGGCATCCACAAGTTGCCGCCGGCGCACTACGCCGTGTATCGCGACGGCGGGCTGCAGGTCGGCTGCTATTGGAAGCCGGATTTTTCGCGCGAAGTGAATCGTTCTACGGCCGACTATCAGGCCGAGCTGCGCGAACTGATGACCCGCGCCGTGGAAAAGCGCCTGCAAAGCGAAGTGCCGCTGGGGGCGTTTCTATCCGGCGGTATCGATTCGTCGATTGTCGTCGCGCTTGCGCAACAATTGACGCATGAACCGGTGAAGACCTTCTCGATCGGCTTTCCAATCGCCGAATACGACGAAACAAGCTACGCCCGCGAAGTAGCCCGGCACTTGGGAACCGACCATCACGAAGAGCGGGTCGAGCCGGACAGCGTGAACATCCTGCCGAAACTCATCTGGCACTACGACGAGCCGTTTGGCGACAGCTCGGCGATCCCCACGTATTACGTCTCGCAAATGACGCGGCGGCACGTCACCGTGGCCCTCTCGGGCGACGGTGGCGACGAGTTGTTCGCCGGCTACACGCGCTATAAAGCGGTCGCCCTGGCGAACGTCTTTGACCGGCTGCCAGGCGCAATGAAGAAAATCGTGGCCAACGACCTCTGGCAGCGCTTACCGAGCGGCGGTCGACAGCGTTCGCCGCTGCGCCGCTTCAAGCGCTTTGCGGGCGTGTTGGCCGAGTCGCCGCTGCGGCGCTATTTCGATTGGATGTCGATTTTCAACGAGCCGCAGCGCGCCTCGTTGTACAGCGACGCATTTGTTGATGCGTTGCCGGACGAAGATCCCATCGCGTTTCTGGCCGCCGCTTTCGCGCGCAGCGCGGGGCGCGATGCGGTCACCACGGCCAGCCTTGCTGACCTGGTGACGTATTTGCCGTGCGACCTGATGACCAAGGTCGATATTGCCTCGATGGCACATGGTCTGGAGTGCCGGGCGCCGTTTCTTGATTCTCACGTTGTCGAGCTGGCCGTGGGGATGCCAGCGCGACTGAAACTGCGCGGCATGGGCGGCAAACGGATCCTGCTCGATACGTTTGGCCCGCTACTGCCCAAGTCGCTCCTGACGCGGGGGAAGATGGGCTTCGGGGTGCCACTTTCGCATTGGTTCCGCCACGAGCTGCGCGAGTTCACGCAAGACGTGCTTCTCGATCCCGCCACATTGTCGCGTGGTTACTTCCGGCCCGACGCAGTTCGCCGGCTCGTCAACGATCATCTGGCCGACACCTTCGATCACGGGTTCCGGCTGTGGTCGCTCTTGGTTTTCGAACTCTGGCAGCGCCAATGGGTGGACGCCGCCGTGCTGGCCGCCCGATAACAAGTGGGGCGAGCGGCTGGTCCTGGACGGCAACTTGTGCCGATGCGGAAGCTGCGCTCGGTCGCGACGAGAGCAGGGGCGCCTCTTCAGCCGGTTGGGCGAAATCGGTAAGATGCCCGTTCCGGGCCAGCAGTCCTCGACAGTCAGGTCCTTACGGAGACGCAAGCGATGGAGAGCGTTTTGGCAGTCGTCCTGGCGGGGGGTAAGGGTTCTCGGCTCGAACCACTTACGCGCGATCGCGCAAAACCCGCTGTCCCCTTTGGCGGCGCCTATCGCATCATCGATTTCACGCTGTCGAACTGCCTCAATAGCGGCCTGCGAAAAATTCTCGTGCTCACGCAATACAAGGCGATGAGCCTCGACCGGCATATCAACCTCGGCTGGCGCAATTATCTGTGCCGCGAGCTGGGCGAATTCATCGACGTCGTGCCACCGCAGCAGCGTATCGACGAAAACTGGTACCAGGGAACCGCCGACGCTGTTTACCAGAACATCTACACGCTCGAAAAAGAGCGGCCTGAGTACGTAGTGATCCTGGCGGGCGATCACATCTATAAGATGGATTACCTGCAACTGGTCAACGCCCACAAACAGCGCAAGGCCGACGTCACCGTGGCCGCGCTCCGCGTCGCGGCCAGCGAATCGCGCCACTTCGGCGTCATGCAGACCGAGGCCGACGGCCGCATCGTTGGCTTTCAGGAGAAGCCGGCCGTTCCCAAGACGATTCCGGGCGACGAGCAGCACATCCTGGCGTCGATGGGCATTTACGTCTTCACGGCGCGTTTCTTGTTCGAGCAGTTGTGCATGGACGCCACGCGCAATCACAGCTCGCACGATTTCGGCAAGGATATTCTGCCCGGTCTGGTGCAGACGCACCGCGTCTGGTCGTTCCCGTTCCGCGACGAGAACCGCAAACGCGACTCCTATTGGCGCGACGTGGGCACGCTGGACGCCTATTTCGAAGCCAACATGGACCTCGTGCAGGTCAACCCTGAACTGAACATGTACGATCAGCGCTGGCCGATCCGCACCTATCTGCCGAACTTGCCGCCGCCGAAGTTCGTCTTTGCCGGGGATGGCGAGGATGCCCGCCGCGGCCAGGCCCTGGATACCATCATCTGCGCTGGCTCGATCGTCTCAGGCGGCAGCGTTATGCGTTCGATCATCGGCACGAACTGTCGTATCAACAGCTTTGCCCGGGTCGAGGATTCGATCCTTTTCGAAGGGGTCGATATCGGCCGGCACGCTAAGGTACGCCGGGCGATCATCGATAAGGGCGTACACATCCCGCCGGGCGTCGAGATCGGCTACGACCACGAGCACGATCGGGCCCGGGGCTTCACCGTGAGCGAAGGGGGCGTGATCGTCATCGCGAAGGCCGACGGCATCGAACACTTCGTCGAAGCCGAACAAATTCTGTCGTAGGCGCGATTCTTGGAGAAGGAAGAATGCGTCCGCGGAACGACGCAGATTCTGAAGAAGGCTGGGCAGGGCCTAGTGCAGCCTAAACGGAGTGGCCGGATCAATGTCTTTCGCGCGCTCCGTGCACAATGCGAACGACCTCCACGCCGTTTGTAGTAGGCCGATAGTAGACGACATAATTACCTTTAACGTGTCGTCGCACCGGTCCAAGTCGGGGCGTCGAGCAGCGTTGCCCTAGCTCCGGGCTTCCGGCCAGTAAATGGCAGACGGCACGCATGTCGTCCAACCAGGTCATCGCGGCAGATGGGTCATCCACGGCGATATGGTCCGCGATGCCGCTCAGGTCACGCTCTGCCTCCGGAGTGAAACGGCGCTGGGCATCATCGCTTATCGCGTTGCGATATTGCTCGCTCGCGCACTGAATCGCGCAAACGCTGCCAGTCGGCGTCAGAAATTTCGCGCGTACGTCCAGCATCTGCCGAGCGAATTCCTTCCTCGACGGCGGCCAGGTGCTCAGCAGGCACCGGGATTGAATGCTCCGTCTTCTCGCGTAGCGCGGCGACCGCCGCTTCGAGTGCGGCCTGCTTGGAAGGGAATATCCCCTCGGCGACGACTTTCGCCAGGTATTCCTCGGTCAACGGTGAGAGCTCGCTGTGCATACACCGCATTGTAACCGGATTTCGCCCTGCGCGCAAAAAAACCCCCGGAAAGAATGGGTCCCAGGGGGGCAAAGGACGCCATCCTTTTCCGGGAGCGATTGGACGTTGCTTCGCCGCGTGCGGCGAACCTCGTAATTTGGTGTGAGTCCAAAGGCTGATGGGTCAGATCAGCCTGCCACGACTTCCTTGTCTTGCGCCCGCGCCGCCGCCAGAGGCGACAAGCAGCAGGCAGAACTCTCTTGAACCGTTTGTCTGACGTGCGGCGTCAGCTTGCCCACCTTCGTATAAGCGAAGCGTCTGCCAGCGTCCTTGCCGGCGAGATTCGCTTCGTTGGCTCGCAGAGAAGCATCATTCTCCAGATGCGAGCCCTCCCACGTGGATTCGTTGTTTCGCTGTGCGTCCGGCCGATGTGCTCCGTCCGGTGACGTTCATGAGGCGGGGAGGATATGGAAATCGGCCGCAAGGGTCAAGGGCGATTTGGTACGCATTTCCGGCCGGTTTTTACCGCTTTCCGTCCAGCAGATGCTGGCATGCGCAAGGTCAAACCCGGGCGAGGTTTTTCTTTGCTGTCAGCGCTGCGCGCACTGCTGACTACGCGCGCGAGGGGCGCGTGGCAAATCGTCTCGTCGCTTCGGCGGAAATGGAACACGTCGAACACCCGTCGAGGCTCACACTTCCTTGGCCACCGCCGGAAAGCGGTCCTGCAAGGCCTGCACGGTGAGCTCTTCATCGCGCAGCGCTTCCATGGCCCGCAGCGCCGCTTCGGCCGCGGGAATGGTGGTGATGCACGGCACGCCGTGCGCCACGGCCGCCGCGCGGATGCGTCCTTCGTCGGTGCGTGCGCCCTTGCCGCTGGGCGTGTTGATGATCAACTGGATCTGGCCGTCGATCAGGTAATCGAGCAGGTTCGGATGCCCCTCCTGCAATTTCTTGACGATCTTCACCGGGATGCCCGCCTCTTCCAGCGTCCGCGCGGTGCCCGCGGTCGCCACGATGTTGAAGCCCAGTGAGGTCAACTTCTCGCCGATCGGGCGGACGTGGCGCTTGGTGCGCATGGTCAGGCTCAGGAAGATCGTGCCCGTGCTTGGCAGCACGACGCCGGCGGCAAGTTGGCTCTTGGCGAAGGCAATCGAGAATCGATCGCTGATGCCCATCACTTCGCCGGTCGAGCGCATCTCGGGCCCCAGCACGATATCCACGCCTGAGAACTTGATGAACGGAAACACGCTTTCCTTTACCGAGACGTGACTCGGAATCGGGTCGCAGTCGTAACCTTGCTCGGCCAACGAGACGCCGGCCATGATTTTGGCGGCCACCTTGGCCAGCGGCATGCCCGTGGCCTTCGACACGAACGGCACCGTGCGGCTGGCGCGCGGGTTGACTTCCAGCACGTAGACGTTGAGCTTCTCGTCTTCTTTCTTCACGGCAAACTGGATGTTCATCAATCCTTTGACCTGCAATTGCTTTGCGAGCCGATGCGTGGCTTCGCGAATCTCGGCCAGCACCGGGCCCGGCAGGCTATAGGCCGGCAGCGCACAGGCCGAGTCACCGGAATGCACGCCCGCCTCTTCAATGTGTTCCATGATGCCGGCGACGATGGTCTGGTGACCATCCGAGATCGCGTCGACGTCGACCTCGATCGCGTCCTCCAGGAAGCGGTCGATCAGCACCGGCTGACCTTGCGCGACCAGAAACGCCTCGGCCACGTAGCGCTCGAATTGCAGCGGGTCGTAGCAGATTTCCATCGCCCGGCCCCCCAGCACGAAGCTTGGCCGGACAAGCGCCGGATACTGGACCTTGGCGATTTCCACGCGTGCCTCGTCCATCGTGCGGGCGATGGCGTTGGCCGGCTGCCGGAGGTCGAGCCGATTGAGCAGCCGCTGGAACTTTTCGCGGTCTTCGGCGTCTTCGATCGTGTCGACGCTGGTACCGATGATCGGTACACCGCACGTGGCCAGGGCCCGCGCCAGGTTCAGCGGCGTCTGGCCGCCAAACTGCACGATCACTCCGTCGGGCTGCACGCGGTCGCAAATATTGAGTACGTCCTCGGTCGTCAGCGGCTCGAAGAACAGCAAATCGCTCGTGTCGTAGTCGGTGCTTACGGTTTCGGGGTTCGAGTTGACCATGATCGACTCGATGCCCAGCTCCCGCAGCGCGAAACTGGCATGGCAGCAGCAGTAGTCGAACTCGATTCCCTGTCCGATGCGATTCGGTCCGCCCCCCAGGACCATGATCCGCCTGGTGCCGCGGCGTTTGGCGGGCGTTTCGTCTTCGTCTTCGTAGGTCGAATAGTAGTAGGGCGTGTAGGCTTCGAACTCGGCGGCGCAAGTGTCGACCGACTTGAACGTGGCCACGATGCCGCGCCGCTTTCGCTCGGCCCGCACGTCTCCTTCGCTCGTGCCGAAGATATAGCTGAGCTGCCGATCGGAAAAGCCGGATCGCTTCGCGCGGCGCAACAGCGCGTCATCCACTTCATCGAGCGACGGAATAGCTCGCAACGTTTCTTCCAGCTCGACGATCTCGAACAGATTGTCCAGAAACCAGGGATCGATATTCGTCAGTTGATAAATGTCGTCGAGCGACATGCCGCTCTTGATAGCGTAGCGCAAATACCACACGCGATCGGGATTCGGGATCGAGAGCTTGGCGCGAATCTCGTCGGGCGCTGGCTGCTGCGGCGTGCCCCACAGGTCTTTGTTATCGCAGCCGAAACCGAAGGCGCCGACTTCCAGCCCGCGCAGCGCCTTCTGGAACGATTCCTTGAAGGTACGGCCGATGGCCATCGTTTCGCCCACGCTCTTCATCTGCGTAGTGAGCGTGCTGCTAGCCTCGGGGAATTTCTCGAAGGCGAACCGCGGCACCTTCGTCACGACGTAGTCGATGCTCGGCTCAAAGCAGGCCATCGTCTCGCGCGTGATGTCGTTCGGCAGTTCGTGCAACCGATAGCCAATGGCCAGCTTGGCCGCGATCTTCGCGATGGGGAATCCCGTTGCCTTGCTCGCCAGGGCGCTCGAACGGCTGACGCGCGGGTTCATTTCGATGACGATCATCCGCCCGGTCCGCGGGTCGATAGCGAACTGGATGTTCGAGCCGCCGGTCTCGACGCCGATCTCGCGAATCACGGCCAGCGACGCGTCGCGCATCCGCTGGTATTCCTTGTCCGAAAGCGTCTGCGCGGGAGCCACGGTGATCGAATCGCCCGTGTGGACCCCCATCGGGTCGAAGTTCTCGATCGAGCAGATGATCACGACGTTGTCGTCAACGTCGCGCATCACCTCCATTTCGTATTCTTTCCAGCCGACGATCGACTCTTCGACCAGCACCTCGTGGATCGGCGACAGCTCCAGCCCGTAGCTGACCAGGTTGTCGAAATCCTCCTTGTTGTAAGCGATCGACGAGCCGCTTCCCCCCATCGTGAAGCTGGGGCGCACGATGCACGGCAGCCCGACCTCCTGCTGCACGCGCCGGGCTTCTTCCAGGTTGTGTACCGTCTCACCGCGGCATACGGAGAGCCCGATTTTCTTCATAGCTTCGGCAAAGCGGCGGCGGTTTTCCGCCTTGTCGATCACGTCCGGCTTGGCGCCGATCATCTCCACACCGAATTGTTCGAGCACGCCGTGCCGGTGCAGATCCATTCCGATGTTCAGACCGGTCTGCCCGCCCAGGGTCGGCAATATCGCGTCGGGCCGTTCCGCTTCGATCACCTTGGCCACCATCTCCCAGGTCAACGGCTCGATGTACGTGCGGTCGGCCGTGCCCGGATCGGTCATGATCGTGGCCGGGTTCGAATTCACCAACACGACCTCGTACCCCTCCTCGCGCAGCGCTTTGCACGCCTGCGTGCCGGAGTAGTCGAATTCGCACGCCTGGCCGATGACGATCGGGCCGGAACCAATCAGCAAGATCTTGTGCAGGTCGTTACGCCGAGGCACGTCTGGGATTTCCTTCTGTTGCTTGAGTCCGTTCAGCGCCGCCACGCCCTCCAGCAGGACTACTGCCCGCGCGGCCGTATGAGCCCGGGCCCTGTTCCGTCCGGGGGGCCTCACAACCGGCGCGCGGCGGGGCACCGCTCGTCTGACAAGGCTCGGCACCGATCCGGCTGGGCTATAAAATCCCTCGATGATAACACGCGCCTGCTAGTCCTTCCAGGACCAGCCGCGCATCTCGGAAGAGCTTGAGAAAGCCATGAAATTCGGCACAAGGACGCTGTTGCTGGGCACCGCATTTGTCGCTGTTTCGCTTGGATTCTGCGTGGCGACGGTCCGGACGATCGAACGCCACACGCTGATCGTGACGTACGGGATCGAATTGGCTTACTACGCGGTATTTTCGAGTTCCCTGTGGCTGCCGCTTGCCTTCTTCGTCTACGCCGTCGGGTCAAGACGGCTCACCGCCCGCATGGTTGCCTGCTTCACCAGTGCCGAATTTCTGGCATTTTGCGCGGTCTGGTATTTCCTCTCCCACGCCGCGTAAAGTCCGGCGTTTTGCTGGGTGCCGAGATTCGAGCCCGCTTTTCAGGGACCGCCTTCCGGATCCGAGGCTTCCCGCCCTTCAGCCCTCGAGGACGTAAGTTAGACTAGTCATGTCGCCTCGCTGGGCGAGGATTTCCGACAGGCGGCGGACCGCAAGCGGCGAACCGACCGCGCCGCGATCAACTCTGGAGTTGTCAGTTCGCCGTGCGATCCCGTTCCCGCCATATCGCCGCCGTCTTGAGCGAACCGCGACGGCGCGCGCGGGAACCGCGCTGGGCACATCTCTCCGATCGCGAGCTGCTTGAGTGGCGGATGTGCGACCTGGGCGTGCGGATCGAAGGCTCGATCCTCGAATCGCGCGTGGCACGCATCAATGAAGAGCTGGCCCGCCGGGGCCTGCGCTTCCGCCCCGCGTTCTGGCTTTCGGAGGAATGGTTCTCGCCCGACGGCGTGGCTGGCGTGGCGATGCCGTTTTATCTCGCCCATCCGCGTCTGACGAAGCTCGAGCAGCGGCAGATGCTGGCCGTCGAGGGGGGCACCCGGCAGTGGTGCCTGCGGATCATGCGGCACGAAGTAGGGCACGCCATCGACAATGCCTATCGATTGCATCGCCGCCGTCGCTGGCGCGAATTGTTCGGCAGCGCCACGCAGCCGTATCCCGAATTCTATTCTCCGAAGCCGTATAGCAAGCGCTATGTATTGCACCTGGATAGCTGGTACGCACAGAGCCATCCTTCGGAAGATTTCGCCGAGACCTTTGCCGTGTGGTTGCGGCCGCGCTCGCGCTGGCGCCGCCAGTATGCCGATTGGCCGGCGCTGGAAAAGCTCCGCTACGTCGACGAACTGATGAGCCAGATTGCGCCGCAGGCGCCGCTGGTCCGCTCGCGGCTGCGCGTCGACGCGCTCGATCAGCTAAAGAAGACGTTGCGCGAACATTACGAGGAAAAGCGGGCCCGCTACAGCACCGAGCACGCCGCGGTTTACGACCGCGATTTGCGGCGGCTATTTTCCGATTCGAAGGATAATACCGAGGGCCCTGCGGCCTCGGCGGTGTTGCGCCGCATGCGTCCCGACCTGCGTGAGCTTGTCGCGCATTGGACCGGCGCGCATCAATATACGATTGACCAGGTGCTGCAAGAGATGATCAGCCGCTGCCGCGAGCTGAAGCTGCGCATGCACCGCTCGGAGGGAGCCACCAAGCGCGACGCGCTGGTCGTGCTGACCGTCCACACGATGAATTACCTTCACGCAGGTCACCACCGGTTGGCGTTATGAAACCATTACGCGTCCTGGTGCTCATGCACGAAGACCTGGTGCCGCCCGACAGCATCGCCGGCCTCAGCGTCAAGGAAGTCGCGCCGTTCAAGAGCGAATACGACGTCTCGGCCGGCCTGCAGAACATCGGCCACGAAGTGCGGCCGCTGGGCCTCAGCAGCGACTTGGGCGTGTTGCGCGACGCCATTCTCGAATGGCAGCCCGACATCATGTTCAACCTGCTCGAAGAATTTCACGGCGTGGCGGTCTACGACCAGCACGTCGTCGGCTACTTGGAGCTGATGCGCAAGCCCTACACCGGCTGCAATCCGCGCGGACTGCTGCTGGCGCACGACAAGGCGCTGACGAAAGAGATCTTGTCGTATCACCGCATTCGCGTGCCCGACTTCGCGGTCTTCCCGCGAGAGAAGAAGGTCAAGCGGCCCAAGCGGCTGAAGTTTCCGCTGCTGGTGAAATCGATCAGCGAAGAGGGTTCGGTCGGCATTGCCCAGGCTTCGGTCGTCCATAACGACGAGAAGCTGACCGAGCGCGTGGAGTTCATTCACGCCCAGACCATGACCGACGCCATCGCCGAAGAATTCATCGAAGGGCGCGAGCTCTATGTCGGCGTACTCGGCAATCAGCGGCTGGAAACATTTCCCACCTGGGAAATGTTCTTCCGCAACATGCCCGACGACACGATGCGGATCGCCACCGAAAAAGTGAAGTGGGACCACGACTACCAGAAGAAGCATGGCATCGAAACCGGTCCGGCCGAAAAACTCGACCCGGCCGTCGACGCGCAGATCGCCAAGGTCTGCAAGCGCGTCTACCGCACGCTCAGCCTGAGCGGCTACGCCCGCATGGATCTGCGCCTGACGCCCGACGGGCAGGTGTACGTGCTCGAGGCGAACCCTAACCCGAACCTGGAATACGGCGAAGATTTCGCCGAAAGCGCCGAAAAGGCCGGTATCTCTTACGAGGCGCTCCTGTCGCGAATCCTCAATCTGGGTCTGAACTATCAGGCGGCGTGGCAGTGGGGCGGGTAGGTGTCTTCGCCCAACTACTCTTCGCGTAGGTCCAGTTCAATTCCTCTCCCTTCGGGCCCTTCGGGAGAGGTGAGGTGAGGGGTGAAACGATCAGTGCATTCGAGGTAGAGGCAATCCGTGTTCGCTGCGGAGCGTTCAGACCCTCCCTCGATCCCTCCCTGAAGGGGAGGGAAGTAGAGACAGGTCAGTTTTGACCTGGATTCTCAGCCGGCGAGGCTTGGTTAACTCCAGATTTTTTCTGCGACTCGGCGGCTTCCTCTTGTACCCATTCACGCATGACTTCATCAATGCCATCCCAAAACTCGGTCTGATCGGCGCCGATTGTCAGCGTGCCGCCCTCTTTGGCGCCGATCTGCAGTCGCGCCAAGAACACGTCGAAGCCATTGAGGGCGTCGAGGGTCGGGCGAGCCCCGGCAACGGTCTCTTTTCTCGCCGCAAGATACGGAACCGCGATGGCGTCGTAGTCGCCGAGGCTGAACCCCTTGTGAGGTAGCACCGGCACTCGCTGCGGCAGCTTGGCCGGAAACCTGATTGTTGCGCCGGAGGCGGATTGCACTGGCAAGAAATTTTCCCAGCCCGGCCCTCGCTGCGGTAACTCGCCTTGGACCTCGCCCTTGGCGTCGACGAGCAGCAATTGGCTTTGGTGCGCCGGCACTTGCTCGGGGGCTAGGTCCTCATGCGGGGCAAAGTGGACGAGATACCAGAGAGGCTCGTTCTTGAGATGATCGGGCGTTTCAATGTTGATCCGCACCGGTACGGTCAGCGTTGTAGTTCGCGGCGGTAGCGCACTCGCGGGGGGCACTGCTGGAGCCGGTGGTGCGGTCGCGAGCGCATTCGACTCCGCGACGTTATCTACCAAGTCGTCCGCGCGAAGGGCTGCACCGCGTATGCCGGTCGGCCCAGGCTCCTCGGCGTCATGCACCGGCGCGGTAGTGGAACTGGTCGGGGAAGCATCTTCGTGCCCTGTGGCGCCGAGCCGGATGCCATGTGACGAATCGCCTTCAGAAACCGCCGCGTCCCTGCGAGACTGCTTGATCATTTCTAGGCGGGTGAAGCTTTGGCGGACATCCGCCCAAAAGGCATTGCCGTGTGAAGTAGACTCGTCCACCACGACGCTTTCACGATCGATGTTGCGTTCAACCCTTGGTGCCGCGGTGAGCACGTGCAATGTCGGCCGATTGTTTGCATTGTCAGGGAGCACTTCCGCGCCGTAAGCGGCAAATGCGACATCGTACAGCGAAGGGATAATGTTCTGGGCCCGTGATAACGGAATCATCGACGGTATTTCACTGATAAATTCACCGAAAACGCGTGGCATGCTACCAGCGCGCAGGAGGCCGCCGCGGCGGCCCGTTCCGTTGATAAAGTCGATGGGGAATTCTCCCAGGACCGTGCCTTTCGCATCGAGTAACACGGCAACCGCTTTCGGCTCGCCGACGTACTGCCAAAAGATGCCGTCCACATTCCTGCCAAGTCGCCGCAGTTGCGCCACAAAATAAAGCCGATCCGGACTGATGTCTCCGGGAGCAGTTATTGTAAAGGTCGCGGGAACGGACGTGTCGTATTTGGTCGGGCAGCGTATCGTCGTTTCGCTCGGACGCCCGGGTCCTAAAAGAATATCAGTTCGTCCTCCCGATTCGCTTGTCGCTTTGACGTAGCAAGTGACCGTATAAGGACCCGCCGGCAAGCGGCCGAAATCGGCGAGCCCGGTCGCATCCGTTTGGACCTGCTGCTCGATTGCGTCGTCTTTTCCAAACGGTCTCCCCGTGCAACTCGCACCGCCTTCTACCGGATTCCCCTCTTCGTCGACCAACTTGACCCGTAGCGGCTGCCAATCGCTGAACCGTCCGTCACCGCCCTGCGATTCCCGCGGCTTGCGCACTTCGGCCAGCATCGCTTGCATCCATTCGCGCTGCGCGCCGAGCATTTGCTTCTGGTCCTCGCGATTGTTCGCCATCAGTTGCGCGAGCAACGCCACCGCGCCGATCGCGGCCGCGGCTGCCACCAGCGTCACGCCCAGGATGACTCGCTGCGTCATGATCTTCTCCTTCATCGCGTCCCACCACAGCCGCCGGGCGACCTCTCGCGGATCGCCAAACCGGTCGAGCGCCTCACCCAATAGTTCCTCTTCGCTCCGGCCCCGATGCTGCTCGTCGCGCAATCGTTCGCGCGCCACCGAACACGCCAGATGATCCGCTAACTCGTCGGCGATGTCGCTCCGCAGCGCACGCGGCTCGTCGTCGCGCGGCGCCGGCAGATGAACCGAAATGTCATCGGGCGGAATCATCGACACCACGAATCAAATGGTTCCAAAAACTCCTCTCCCCTCAGGGGAGAGGGGGAGAGGTTGGGTGAGGGGTGAAACGTTCCGCAACATTGGATTCGAAAATCGCATCGAAAGCACCGAACGGTTCGACCCTCCCTTAGTCCCTCCCTGACAGGGAGGGAAAGTTTTTCCCTCCACACAGCGCAGCTTACGAAATTGCCGGCGCGGCGCCGCGCTCCAGCCCCAGCACGCCGTTGACGCCCGCGGCGAACGATTGCCATTCCTGACGGCGCGTTTCCAAGAGTGCCCGGCCCGTCGCGGTCAACTTGTAGTACTTTCGCCGCCGTCCGTCGCACTCGGTCCAATAAGATTCGAGCAGCTTTTCACGCTCCAGTTTGTGCAACGCCGGGTAAAGGCTTCCTTCCTTGAGCGCCAGGCGCCCCGCCGAGCGCGCCAGCACCGACTGCACAATCTCGTAGCCGTAACTCGGCGCGCTAGAGAGGACTTCGAGCATCATCGTCTCGAGCGTGCCGGAGATAAGTTTGGGATCCATCGCAGGGCTCCATACATCGACTGGCTAGGCATATACATAGACATTCTATGTATTGTTGTCAACAACTTTTCTGGGGCTGGCCCGCTCAACCTGCTAGCACTGCCCGGAAAACTCGGAAGAATCGTGCCTAGTTACAGGGCACAGGCTGCCTTTCGGTCGTTGACAGTTCGTCGTAAGCCGTTTACAGTGAATGTCTTGTTGCGTTTTTGTCTCCTCCTTTGGCTTGAACAAAAGTGGGAACCGTGGCCAACAAGCCTTGGGGCGGCGTCTTTGCCGAGGCCACCGACCGACGCGTCGAGCAGTTCACCGAAAGCGTGAGCTTCGATCGCCGGCTCTACGCTCAGGATATCCGGGCTTCGATCGCCCATGCCCAGATGCTCGCCAAGGTCGGTCTGATTTCGACCGGCGAGTGCCAGCAGATCGCGCAGGGGCTCGATCAGATCCGCCACGAGATCGAGCAGGGGCAATTCGAGTTCCGCATCGAGCTCGAAGACGTCCACATGCACATCGAGCGGGCCCTGGTTGACCGCCTGGGCGATGTGGGCCGCAAGCTGCACACCGGCCGTAGCCGCAATGACCAGGTTTCGACCGATCTGCGGCTGTGGGTGCGCGATGCCATCGATACGATCACCTCGCGGCTGACGGACTTGCAAAGGGCCTTTGTCGGACGCTGCGCCGCGGACCGCGATTGCATTCTGCCCGGCTACACCCACACACAGCGGGCCCAGCCGGTGCTGGCGCCGCACTACTGGCTGGCCTATTGCGAGAAGCTGGCGCGCGACCGCGACCGCCTGGCCGATTGCCGCCGCCGGGTGAATGTGCTCACGCTCGGCACGGCGGCACTCGCCGGCACGACCTTGCCGATCGACCGGCATGATGTGGCTCAGCGGCTGGGCTTCGAAGCCGTGGCCTCGAACAGCCTCGACGCGTCGAGCGATCGCGACTTCGTGCTGGAATTCGCTTTCGCCCTGTCAATGATCGGCGAGCATCTCAGCACCTGGGCCGAGGAATGGATCCTCTGGTCAACCAGCGAATTTGACTTCCTGCAACTGCCGCAAGCCTTCTGCACTGGCTCGTCGATCATGCCGCAGAAGATCAATCCCGACGTGTTGGAACTCGTGCGAGGAAAAACCGCGCGATTGATCGGCAATGTCTCGCGCTTGCTGGTGTTACTAAAAGGTTTGCCATTGGCGTACAACCGCGATCTGCAAGAAGACAAGGAAGCGATCTTCGACTCGGTCGATACGGTGCTGGCCTGCCTCGAAGTCGCGGCGCCGCTCGTGGCGGGCGCGAAGCTGAACCGTCCGGCAATTGCCGCCGGACTCGACCGCGGCTACCTCGACGCCACGACGCTCATGGAGTGGTTGATCAAGCAAAACATTCCACAGCGCACGGCGCACGAGATCGTGGGCCAATTGGTGCGCCAGGCGATGCAGCGCGGCGTGCCCCTGGTCCGGCTTTCGCTCGCCGATTTTCAGGCCGTGCATCCGACGATCGATAAGTCGGTGTTCGACGTGCTGGGGGTCGAGCGCGCGATCGAAGCCTTTACCAGTTACGGTTCGACGGCCCCGGCCGAAGTGGATCGACAAATCGCGGCCTGGACCACGCGCCTGAACAAGAGTCCCGCAAGCGCCGACGGCTGAAACGGCAACCATCCTGAAATTGCAACCATGACGACGCGTCCCACCACACGGATTGCTCTGCTGTTGAGCCTGGCGGCCGCCGCGGCGCTCGCGTCGCGTGTACAGGCGCAGGCCGATGCCACTCCCGCGTCGCGCCCTTTGCGCGCTACGGACGAGGCCGTGATCCGTGCCCTCGCCGCCGCGCGACCCACGACACCCGTTGAGCTTGTGAAGGCCGCGCGCATTATCCTCGATCTGGGACAGCCGGCGCTGGCCAAGCCGTTTGTGCAAAAGTTGGCTGGCGCAAAGCTGGATGACGAAGCATGTGCGGCGCTGGTCGACGAAGTAGGTTCGGCGGTGCTCTTGCGTCTGGCCCGCGATCCGGCGCTCGCACCGGTGGCCGGTCAGTTCTGCAATGCGACGCTCGACGGCGCGCAGCGCCACGCCCGTGATCCAGCTCGCCTGGCGGCGCTGGTGAAGCAACTTGCCGGCGCCGCGCCGTATGAAGAAGCTACGATCATTGCCGCGCTACGGCCGGGCGCTGATGCCTCGGCCTTGGCATTGATCACGGCGCTCGCCGATAACGGCCGCGCGGCCGAGCATCCGGCGATCGTCCGGGCACTGATCGAATTGGGCAAAGTGGCAAGTGGGCCGCTGGTCGCGCTACTTGGTTCGCGCGACGCGCAGCTCGTGGCTCATGCCGCACAGATCCTTGGAGAGCTTGACGACCCAAGCATCGCCGGCCACTTGCTCGGTCCCGCGCTGGCCGCTGACAGCCCGGCCGAGGTTTCCGCGGCAGCCCGCGCAGCGCTGGACAACTATTTCGGCCGCGTGCCCACGAATGATCAGGCGCTCGCGATTCTGTTGCGCAAGGGTCAGCGCTCGCTGGATTTCGTAAAACATCCCGAGCGCAACCTGCCGTCGGATGTCGATCCCGCGCCGCTGGTTTGGCAGTGGGACGATGCGAAGAAGAAGCTCACCGGCGCGCGCGTGACACCCGCCTTGGCGGAAGTAATCATGGCCGTCGGGTCGTTGGCCGATGCCCGGCGCGTCGCGCCGGCGAATGCCGACGTGCGTCGGCTGTATCTGGCGGCGCTTGCCGAAGCAATCGCGTACGCCGGCGACAGTCCCGCGGTGGCCGCGCGGGTCGACCAGGCAAAAGACCTTTTGGCGCAGGCAAACCTGCTGGAACTGCAAGATCTGCTCAGCTATTCGCTGGCCGAGGATCGCCCGGCCGCGGCCACGGTCGCGGCGCGCCTGCTGGGCGAATCGGAAAACGTGGATCTTCTCTATGCCCACAGCCCGCAAGGGAGCGCCCTGGCCCGGGCCTTGTTGCATCCATCGCGTGACCTTCGCTTCGCGGCGCTCGAGGCGATCATGCGTCTCAATCCTCGTTCGCCGTATCCCGGTGCGGGCGTGGTTGCCGAGACGCTCGAATATTTTGCCCGCTCGACCGGATTTCCCAAAGCACTGGTGGCGGCGGCCGACGCCACCGAGGCGGGCCGCCTCGCCGGACTATTGGCTGAGCAGGGGTATGAACCCGACATCGCGGTCGACGCGACCAGCATGCTGCGGATGGCGCGCGCTTCGACCGATTACGAAGTGATCTTCGTCGATTCGGCGCTCGCGCTCCCATCGTCGGCGCAGTTGCTGCAGCGCCTACGCAGCGATAGCCGCCTGGCGCGGATTCCGTTGGCCGTCGTGTCGATGGCCGATGAATTTCCGCAAGTCGAGCGCGTGGCGCGCCGTTATCCCCTGTGTATGGCCGTGATGCGCGTGCACAACGCTCCGGCGATGCAATTCGAGCTCAACCGCTTGCTGCAACGCTCCGGCCGAGTGGTTGTGCCGGGCGAAGTGAGGCGCGAGCAGGGTATCAAAGCGCTTGAGTGGATCGCGGCCCTGGCGAGCGAACGACAGCAGATTTACGACACGCGCCGGCTCGATCTGGCCGTGATCGGCAGCCTCGACACGCCTGGCATGACCGAGGCGGCGATCGCCACGCTCGGTCGGCTCGATACCAATCGCGCGCAGCGCGCCTTGGTCGACCTTGCCAGTCGCCCCACGGCGGCACTGGCGGCACGACAGGAATCAGCCCGTGCGTTTGCCGATAGCGTGGCCCGTCGCGGCACGCTGCTGACGAGCGAGGAAATCGCGCGGCAGTATGATCGCTATAACGCCAGCGAGCACTACGACGCCGACACGCAAACGGTGTTGGCCGACATTCTCGATGTAATCGAAGCCCGGGCCAAGGCCGATTGGCTGGCGCTCGAGCAGAACGACAGCCCCACCCCGTAAAAAAGCGTCACTCCCACCATGCTGTGCCGGTCAAACGCCGGCAAAGCGATTGCGACGATGAGCCGTTCCTTCCGACCCGCCGAGACCAACACCTCCGGCCCGCCGATCCGCGGCATCATCGGCTCGGGCGCGGCGATGGAGAAGGTCTATCGCCTCACGCGACAGGTGGCCAAGAGCAACGCCTCGGTGCTGCTGTTGGGCGAGACTGGCACCGGCAAGGAGCTGATCGCCAAGGCCGTGCACCAGCTCAGCCCGCGCGGGACGGGGCCATTCGTGCGCGTCAACTGCGGGGCGCTTTCCGAAAGCCTGCTCGAAAGCGAGCTGTTCGGACACGTGCGCGGCTCATTCACGGGCGCGATCGACAATCGCACTGGCCGCTTCGAGGCGGCCCATACCGGCACGGTGTTTCTCGACGAGATCAACTCCACCACGCCCAAGCTGCAGGTGAAGCTGCTGCGCGTGCTGCAAGAACGCGAGTTCGAACGCGTGGGCGATACGCAAACCATCCGCGTCGACACGCGCGTCATCGCGGCCAGCAATCGGGACCTGTTGGAAGAGGTTGAGGCCGACAAGTTCCGCGAGGATTTGTATTACCGCCTGAACGTGGTACCGATCCATTTGCCTCCCTTGCGCGAGCGGCGCGAGGACATACCAGAATTAATCAGCCACTTCCTCAACGTCTACAACGAGGAAAACGACCGCTACGTCGTACACATCGAACCGAAGGCGATGGAGGCCCTGCAAGACTACGCGTGGCCCGGCAACGTGCGCGAGCTGCAGAATTACATTGAGCGTACGGTCGTCATGGCTCCCGGCGACGAGCTGACGTGCGAGCTATTGCCCGACACGGTGCTTGGACAGCGCCGCCCGCGCAGCACGCGTTTCAAGGAACCGGACCTGGAGACGCTGGCGTTCGAGCTGGTGCAGCAGGCGCTAGCCACGGCCGGGCCGCAGGAAGACGCGCTGCACACCAAGGTGGTCAATCGCGTCGAGCGCGAGCTGATCGCTCAGGTCCTGGCCAGTTGCGAGCACGTGCAGATCAAGGCGGCCGCGCGCCTGGGCATCAACCGCAACACGCTGCACAAGAAGCTCAAAGAATACAACCTGGACGAAAGCGGGTCCGACGGCGCCGCGTAATCGACCGACCGGGCGCATTTCCGACCGGAATAGGCGGTTTGACAGCTATCGGCCAGGACTTAGAATATTGGATTCGCAGTCGAGAACTGGCGGCGCGCTGGTGGCTTTTGCGCCCGCGGCTACCGTCCGACGCGAAGGCGGGCGAGCCAATCGCCCCGCGGGCGCATAGCTCAGTTGGTTAGAGCGCAGCCCTGATAAGGCTGAGGTCCCAAGTTCGAATCTTGGTGCGCCCACTTTTCCTAGGAATCAGCAGTGCCGGTCCTGCGACGCGAAGGTTGGGCGTGTCCGAGCTTTAGCACTTCGCGTTCGTCGCTCCGCACTTCTTGGGGACGTAGCTCAATTGGGAGAGCACTGCCTTTGCAAGGCAGGGGTTGAGGGTTCGATCCCCTTCGTCTCCACTTTCGGCAGTCAATCATTCTCGACCGTCATTTCCGCAGCTTTTCGGTGTTTGCTCGCTGCCTTCGACGAGACTTCCGTTCCGGAGCGCCGCGGCTCCCGGCGAAGAGTCCATCCGCAGATTACACAGATATCGCAGATTGATTAGGAAAGTGAGACGGGTTCGTCTCACCTTTACTTGCTCGCCTCGAGCCTCATCCGTTCGATTTGCGCCTGCAGCTCGAATTCCTGGGCTTTCATCAACCCAATTCCCGAACCGCGTCCCGCTTTTTCTTGCTCCTGAATAATGCGCTGCGCCTGGCGAGCTTCTGCGATCGCCTGGTCACATGCCTTGATCCGATCCGCCTTGGTCTCGGCATACTCGAGTCGCGCGGCAAACAACTCGCGTTCCGCGGTGTGGAACGCCACGTACTCGCCGCGTCCGTTCTCAAAGAGCTTCTTCGCGGCCTCGGAGATGTGTACCAAGAGCGCCAATCGCTTCTCCTGAAGTTCCTTGATCGTAGGCTGAGCCTTTTGCGGCTCCTCCGCCCCGCCCGAATTGCAAATGATGAGCAATAGGCCCACGCTGATCGCTGCCACGCAAATCGAAGGTTTCGGGGACGGACGCATCGTCGATCTCCCAATGAAAGGTCTAAGTTCCGGGGAACGGGTGGCTCGTGGCCGTTGATTCTACACACCGCGACCGTTCGATGGGTACTGCCTGCGCGACAACACGTGGTGACTGCGCGCTGCCGAGGCGCGCGTTGTTTAGGTCATCAGGAGCAGCTTAGAATTACGTTTATGAAATGTATTCATTGCGAAAAAGACGCGCGGGCGGTGTGCCAGTTCTGCGGTCGGGCGGTGTGCGCCGAGCACATTTTAGAAAAGCTTTTTGCCTCCGGCTATTCCAGCTCCTTCGGCGCCTGGAGCTGGCGCCGGAACGCCGTGCGCGTCGAAGACGCCGTGTGGTGCGGCAAATGCCATCCCGACCACCAGTACGCGTCTTAGCATTGACATAGAATTGGGACGCACTCTTCCCTCTGGCACATTTAGACGCATATCAGCAAAGGAGGCAACGTGCGATATTTGTCGGCTCTCGCAACGATGCTTATTGGTTGCTCCGCGAATCCCGTGTCGGACACTGGCAAACCCATGAATCTCGAGGAAGCGTCCGCGCGGTTGGCGAAACTGGCTGGGCGACCCGTGCGTCCATTCGCGACAACCGATTTTGGGCGCGAGAAGAACCTAGCTGCTCGATCTGTGATCGTAACAGAAGTCGATGCACCAAGAATCGTCGACGAATTGCGACGCGAAATAGGACCGGGACTAATTGCCTTCGTCGGTTGCACGCGATCTCTTGCGAATCCGCCCGCGAACGGATGTGAAATCGTAATCGCGATCGGCGAGGATCAGTTTGATACTCTGCGAGTCGCACAGTCGGATGCGGCGAACTACGACATGGCGACGGAAGACTTGGTGCGAAAGCTTCAAACGTACAACTCCAAGTACGGCATCGACATTTTCCACGCTGAGACGGACACGATCGAGTTCAGGCTCCGGTCCGTACCAATGGATTTGCCGGCTTTCTGTAAAGACTTGTACGAATTCTGTCCGGATATTGTTGATCAGGGAGTCGGAACCGTCGAGGCGCTTGAAAAAGAGGTGGCCAAATCGGGAAAAGTCTACCTCTGGTGGGACTGAAGTAGACTGAAGTCCAATTGAGACGCCGGATGTATGTCGCCGTCGGGAGGGTTCAAAACGGAACGCCCTCCAACCGGAACACATGAGGCAAGAAACTTTGATTAGGCGCCACGTGGAGCCGCGCTTCGCCATCAAAACAAAAAAGGCCGCTGCCCGATTTCTCGAGCAGCGGCCTTGGCTTCTCACGTCGGCACTTATTGCGGCGCCGGCGAAGTCATCAAAGCGATCAAGGGACGGCGGGCCTTACTGCACGAGGGCCTCGGCGTCCTTCAGCACGGCGGCGATGGCGGCATCGTCGAGCGCGCCCTTGGCAAAGCCGTGGTTCGCGGTGACCTTGCCCCCCTTGGCGACGATCACGGTCACTTCCGCCGTCGGGTTGATCCCGTAGTCGGCCGGGCCGTTCTCGAATTCCACGGGCACCACCATCGGCACGTTGCCGGCCTTGGTGCTGGCGCTGAACTCTTTGGCCTTCGATTCCAGGGCGTCACGATCGCTGCCCAACAGGTTGACGAACGCGGCCAACTGCTTGCTCGAATTGGCGGCCACGGCGCCGTCCAGCTTCTTCACGAGCGTCGCGACCTTGTCGTCGGTCGAGCGCGAGAAGACCATCACCATCGGGCGGGCGCCGTACTTGCAGCGATAGCACAGCTCCGAGCCGACCTTCACGTTGTCATCGGGTCCGGCGCACTTCACGACGTCGAACGGACCGATCAGCTTGCCCGGTTCCAGGCCGCTCTTCAACTCGGCGGCGACGGCTACGCTGGCCGCAAAGGCCAGGGTCAGGCAGATAGTCAAAGCTCTTTTCATGACGAGTTACCACTCCACAAAAGGATAGGGAAGTAACGCACGGTAAACCGAAAACTTCAACCGCGCCAGTCCACGCGGTAAATACGCGACGAAATTCTCTGCGGCGAGTCAAACGCGATGCAGGTTCGAAGGTCCACGGCCACTACGCATGCCGCGAACGACACTCAATACGAAAAAGTCACGAGCAGGATCTTTAAGGACTGTGAGTGAATGCCTGCCCGTCTATCGCCTCTAAGGGTACTGAGATCATGTCGCAAAGGCAACCATAGACGTGCTTGCAACACCGGGCGGCTGGCCGGCGGCGGGGTTGTCGTTAGTCGCCTTACGGCACGAACTTACCACAGGCATTGATGTGCCGGGCGTGGCGAAAAAATGATCAGCCCGCGCGTCCGCGGATCACAACGTCAAGCAATTCGCGGGACCGTCGCGAGGGCCGTTCCCTCGCCATCCATCTAGCCGCTTGGCAGTCGCTTGAGCTACGATAAAACGATTACTGCCCAACAATTCACGCCGCTGACTCGCCGAACGTTCTTTTCAGCATTTGTAGTGGACACTTCTCGATGTTCATGCCCCTCGTCCGTCCGCTGCTATTGTCAATGGTCGCCGCAGCGGCGTCTGGCGCCTTTTGCTTATCGAGCTTGGACGTGCTCGATACGTCGACGGCCGGGGCAGGGGAAACGTCGGCCGAACCGAGGGCCGAGGTCGATCGCTCGCCGGTCGACGTCGCACTCTCGCCGGATGAAAAATGGGCCGTCGCGGCTAATGAAACCTCGAACACGATTTCGCTCGTGGAACTGGCAAGTGGCCGCGTTGCTGCTGAGTTGCCGTGCGGCCAGCACCCGGCGGCCTTGTCGGTCTATGGCGAAACGCTGCTGGTGACTTGTAGCTATAGTGGCACGCTCGAGCGCTTTCGCTGGCGCGGCGAGACTCTGGAGCCGGTTGCCAAGATCACGCTCGGTTTCGAGCCGGTCGGCGTCACGATCTCGCCCGACGGTCGCGAAGCGTACGTCGCCCTCAGCATGGCGGCGCAGGTCGCCGTGGTCGATCTCGAAACGAACCAGGTCGCGGCGAAAATCGACGTCGGACGTTGGCCGCGCTACGTGGCGCTCGCGCCCGACGGTGCGCGGCTGGCCGTGAATTGCAATGGCGACCGCGCGATCGCTGTCGTCGACACGCGCAAACGCGCGATGCTGTTTCTCAACGAGTTCGGCGGCATCAATGCCGGCCACATGCAGGTCTCGGCCGATGGCAATTGGGTTTACGTTCCCTGGATGATTTATCGCCACAACCCGATCGAAGAGCGCAATGTGCAGCGCGGCTGGGTACTGGGCTCGCGCATCGCGCGGCTGCGCATGGACGAGCAAGTGCTGCGCGAAGCCATCACGCTCGATCCGCCTGGTAAAGCCGTGAGCGACCCGCACGGCCTGGCGCTGAGCAGCGATGGACAGTGGCTGTACTCGACCGGCTCCGGCACGCACGAGCTGTTGGCGTTTCGGCTGGAAGGGTTGCCGTTTCAATCGACCGGCGGGCCGGGTGATCACATCGATCGGGCGCTTGTGCGCGACCCGCAACGCTTCTATCGCATCACGCTTGGCGGACGGCCGATGGGCATGCGGCTGACGCAGGACGGCCGCCGCGCGCTCGTGGCCAACTACTTACTGAACAGCCTGCAAGTCGTCGATCTCGAACGTCGCGATATCGCGAGCGAGATTTCCTTGGGCGGGCCGGTCAAGCCTTCGCTGGCCCGACGCGGCGCCGCGATCTTCTACGACGCCGGTCGCAGTCTCGACCAGTGGTACGCTTGCCAAACATGCCATTACGAAGGGGGCAGTAGCGCCGTCACGATGGATACGAAAAACGACGGCAGCTACGGCACCTTCAAGACCGTGCCGAATTTGTACAACGTCTCACAAACGGCGCCCTGGACCTGGCACGGCTGGCAAGAGAATCTCGGTGCCTCGGTACACAAGTCGATCACCGAAACGATGCTCGGTCCGGAACCAACACCCGAGGATATCGAAGCCGTCGTCGATTTCCTGCAGGAGATGCGCGCGCCGCCGAATCCGTTCCGACAGCCGGACGGCTCGCTGTCCGAGGCAGCCCGTCGCGGCGAGCGGATCTTTCAAGGCGAAACGGCGGGCTGCTCAACCTGTCATCAAGGGCGCGAATTCACCGATAATCAATTGCACGACGTGGGGCTCGGCTCGCCGAAGGACGTTTATCCCACATACAACACGCCCTCGCTGCGGAACGTGTACCGTAAGGTGCGCTTGCTTCACCATGGCCGGGCCCAAAGCATCGCCGAGGCGCTCGGCGACTTGCACGCCCCCCAGAATGTCACCGGCCGGGGGGAGTTGTCGGCCGAGGAGCTGGCGGATTTGATAGAGTATGTGAAATCGCTGTAAGCGACGATTCAGCCCGCGCGAATCCTCAGGCGAATCACGAACCCCCACCATCACCGCCCGCCATTTTCTCACTGCCCGAAATCCCGCTGCGCCCGCCCCGCGTACGCCTGCTTAGCCACGGAACACAAGCGCGCCACGAGAACCTCAGGCGCCGCGCGGTGTTTTACTAACCAGCTATTGGGCGACAAAGCGGTGCGTCGCGAGACAGGGCAACGAGCGACTGCTGCTCCAAGCCGTTTAAGTCCATCACGGAGAATTGTCGATGTTTCGTCGTTGCTGTTTCTGCATCGGGGCTGCTTTTCTTTTTCTAGCATTGAACATGGTGTCCTCGGTTCACGCCGGATCGCCCGAGAGTGCTTGCCGGGGCGGTTTGACCAGCAACGATAGTTGGCCTACCTTTCGCGGCGCGGGGCGCATGGCCTCTTCGCCCGACATGGGATTGTTGAGTGAATGGCCCGAGGGCGGACCGAAGCTCGCGTGGAAAACCGTTGGCGCCGGGCGCGGCTATTCGAGCCTGGCCATCGCCGGCGGACGGATTTACACGCTCGGCGATGCCCCCTCCACCGCCGCGGATCAGGATGAGTACCTGGTCTGCTTCGATCAGGCCGACGGCAAGCAATTATGGAAGGCCAAGACCGGTGCCCCGTGGGCCGAAGGCAAGCCCACGTGGCAAAGCTCGCGCAGCACGCCCACCGTCGATGGTGATCGCGTTTATGTCGTCACACCGCACGGTGTGCTCGTCTGCTGCCAGGCCGACGGGCACGAACTGTGGCGCAAGGATTTAATGAAGGATTTTGGCGGCAAGAAGGCCGATGGCTGGGGCTACAGCGAGTCGGTGTTGGTCGACGGTGACCGCCTGATCTGCACACCCGGCGGCTCCGAGAACACCATGGTCGCGCTCGACAAGTTGACCGGCTCGCCACGGTGGACAACATCGCGCCCTGAGGATCGCGGCGCCGGACATTCATCGATCGTCGTCTCGAATATCGGCGGCACGCGCGTCTATGTGCAAGACACCGGCAGTGGCGCCATGGGCGTCCGGGCCGCGGACGGCAAGCTGCTATGGACCTTCGACATCGACCAGACCACGGCCGTCATTCCCACGCCGATCGTGCGCGATGATCTGGTGTTCTTCGTGGCCGGTTACGGCCGCGGCGGGGCGCTACTCAGGCAAGTGCCGGGCGCCGGCGGCGAAGTCTCGGTCGAAGTCGTCTATCCGCTGAACAAGGAACTGGGCAACAAGCACGGTGGCGTCGTGCTGGTGGGCAACTTTCTCTACGGCGATTCCGAAGATCGCGGCATTCCCTGGTGCGCTGACCTGATGACGGGCGAAGTGAAATGGAAGTCGCGCGGATCGGGGCATGACTCGGCCTCGATGGCAGCCGCCGACGGGCACCTGTATATCCACTACGCCGACGGAACCATGACGCTCGTGAAGGCCTCGCCCGATGGCTTCCAAGAGACGGGCCACTTCGAAGTGCCCGGTAGCGGCGAGCGCCCCAGTTGGGCTCATCCCGTGATTGTCGACGGCAAGCTCTACATCCGCGAAGGCGACACGATCGTTTGCTACGACGTGCGGAAGTAACAGAGTTGTTATTTTTGGTCGGTAGCGCGCGAAGTTACGCCTGCCGATGCGCCTGGGGCGAAAAACCAAAAAGGGCGGCGCTAACGGTATGCATATGCCATTCGGCAGAGTGGGGGTAAAAACACTTGTAATGGTCGAAAACCACAGATAGGTTGCAAGCGCAAGGTGGATGAGGTGCTGCGCTTCGTGAGGTAGCTTCCGATCGCGAAGCCCTCGCTCTCCGGCCGCCCCCCTTGCGTCGACAGGGATGTTTTATGGAGCGAATCGGACGAGCGCCGCTGCGTGTCCTGGTTGTCGACGACGAGCCTGATGGCCGCTACCTGCTGGCCAGGTTGCTCGACAAGCTCGATTGCGAAACGGCAGAGTGCGGCGATGGGCCGTCCTGCCTGGAGTTGGTCCGCAGGCTTCGCCCCGATCTGGTCCTGCTCGACCTGGCCATGCCCGGCATGGATGGCTTCCAGGTTCTCGATAGGCTCGAAGAGCTCGACGACGGTCCGCGTGTGGTGGTGGCGCTGAGTGGATTTGGCGATAAGGAGATCGTCGCCCGATGCCGTGCTGCTGGCTTCCACAGCCACGAGTTGAAACCGATCTCATTCGCTCGACTGCAACAGCTCGTTGCTGAAGCGCGGCCTCTGGCACGCGAGCCGATCGCGTCATCTGGCGTGATCGCGTTGTAAGATTGCCCGTGACATAATTCGGGCCGCCTGCTGCCTGTGTCCGGTGCAATACGGCTGATTCGCGGCAGACTTTCCCTCGATTCAAAGCGGCGGATACGCTCTTGGTTTGCGGCAGCGCCGGGGGCTTGTCAGCAGCCCGGCAGGCGGGTTTAATCGAATGCTTGCGGCCCGTGGCGGGGCATGCTTGCCGGTGATACTCCGCTTCGAGCAACCGCGATTGCGGGCGTTTAGCTCAGTTGGTTAGAGCGCTATCCTCACACGGTAGAGGTCGCTGGTTCGAGCCCAGCAACGCCCACTTCTTTTACGTACTGCCGACGGGAACCCGCTGCGGCATCGTACCAGTACCGGCACTTTGAATTGTTTCAAGGTCGTCAGCTGCTGAGTCTTCGTCGGGCAATTCGCCGTGGTTCGAAGTTAACGGCATCGGCCGGGCAACGCGGGTGTGACCATTGCGGTCAAACCGCGTGCGGCCCGGGGGCTATTCATCCGAAAAATGCCTGCCTGCACGGTACCGTCCATCGAGCAGGCTTCCCATGTCCAGGGAGGCGTTGCACCGGCTTCGCCGACGGGTTCGAATCGCGCCTCTATCATGCAAGGCCAAGGCGGCGAGGAATTTAGCTGTAACATCAAAAACTACTTTTTGCCCGAAAATAATTTGCTTCTTTTGAGGGGTGCGGGTACGATCTGCGGGCGCCGGCGCGAGAGGGGGGAGTCTCGTTCATTTCGCAACGTTCTGGGGCTGCGGCAACCGCCGCCGTTCGTGAAAGGAGCCGCTCATGGGCCGGAATCCGCGTCATGCGCTGGTGGGGTTTGTCTTCGCGCTCGTCTGTAGTGCACTCGCTTCTCCGTCGATCGCCCAGATCACGGGTGTCGTCAACTCCGACGTGGAAGCCTTCTTCGGCTCGCAGAGCGATGCCTTCCAATCGTCCGAGCCACCGATAGGTCCCACTTGGGCGTCAAATGTCGCTGGTCCCTACGGCGTGGCCGGCCCGAACGTTCCGGCGCTCTATCCCGGCTACCCGTCGCCGAACCTCGCCCTCACTCCGAACATTCCGTATGACACGGGACACATCGGCCCCGGCTTCTCTGATCCGCAGTTGACCACCTCGAATTACAGCATCGTTGGCAATTTCAGTGGCGGCACGTTCACTGGCGATGCGTATGCCCAGACGTTCGGGCCGCCGATGACGCTGAATCAGCCAGCGTCGGCCACCGGTTTCGCCTATGAGAAGGCCGAATTCGCCATGACCTTTAGCGTGGGTCCGTCGGGCATCGCGGCGGGGCTCGCGCCCGCCTACCCGTTTATCGTCACGGGAAATGTATTACCTGGCTCCGGTGCGTACGCCCAGTTCGGCGCGCAGGTTGATTACTGGTGGGTGCCTGTCATCCCGGGCACTATCATTCCGTCGGGGCCAGCTGTGAACCTGGGGACGTTGACCTACAACTATTTGCAGACCGGCGGCGGTCCCTTCGGCTCGCTGGTCAACCATTCGGCCACCACGCTGGCAGGTGCGACCGGCGTGGGTTTCTTGCAGATCACGGGCGAAATGTTCGTCTCCGGCGATCCGTTTTCGATCAGTGTCATGTCGGTGCCCGAGCCGTCGACCTTTGCATTGGCTGCGGTCGCGCTCGCGGGCCTCGGCGTCTGGGGCTATCGCCGCCGGCGGTAACTGCTTTCGCTTGAGGGACAAGTGCAGACAGCCCCGGGGTGGGCAGCGCGGGGGACGCTCCGCGCCGATAGCTTTCGCCAGTGACCGAGCCGTGATTCTTCCTGGAAAGCCCTGGAGATTGCGGATCTCAAGGGCACAGGTTTCTGGCGAAGGGTATGTTTTCGAAGGTGGGCGCGAACGCGGCGGCATGACTTTCCCGGCGGGAAAGTCCGATTCGCGCCCCCTCGACGAAAACGTACAATGCCGCCCCCGGGGCGTTGCGCACCCGACTTGTCGTGGAAAGGATTTCTAGCATGTTCAAGCCGCGAACCGCCGAAGACAAATTGTTGCTCAGCACCGTTCGCATCGAGACCGATCGCTGCACCGCCACAGGTTTCTTTTTTGGGCTGCACATAGGGGACAACGATGTCCTCATCACCAGCCGGCACGCCATCCAGGGTTCATCGAGCGGATCGTTGCGCATCCACAACGAAGCCTGGCAGCAGGAACAGGACGACGCACCGCCGACGTTCGATCTCGAATTCCAGGACTTCGAGAATTTGTGGATCAAGCATCCCGACAAATCGATCGACCTGGTGGCGCTACCCAGCAAGGTCATCGACGATGCGGCCGCGAAGATCGGGCGCAGCGCTCATTGGATGACGATCGAGTCCTGCATGGTGCCGAAGGCGACGCGTCTCAAAGCGCTCACGACCATCGAAGATGTTTTCGTGGTGGGCTACCCGAAGGGCCCCTGGGACAAGTGCCACAATCTGCCGATTCATTGCCAGGGCACGACTGCCACCCATCCGGACATCGATTTCTGCGGCCAGCCGCAATTACTCGTCAATATGGCGTGCTTGCCCGGCCTGTCGGGCTCGCCCGTGTTCGTTCTCAACGCCAAAGGTTACGCGGACGAAAATGGGAACATTCACCCGGGCGAAACGCGCAACATTCTGCTCGGCGTCGTCCACGCCGCGACCACCATCGGCGCAGACGGCCAGATCGCGGCGCGTGCCGCCTCGGCGCCCCTTGGGTCGGGCGAGGAATCCACCGTCCCGCTCACGTACATCGTCAAGTCGCGGGAGCTATTGGGGTTCGCGGATGTGATTCACAAGCAGCAGCCGGCCGCATCGGTCCACTAGTTGTGGCCGCTTGGACGCGGATCCGACCTCGCGAGTGCCCGCTCAAAGGCTTAACACGATCGTTATCGGTCGCGGCATCGACTCACCACGACAGCCGATTCTTCCTTCGCCGCTGATTGCAACGGCATAGCGCGTGGCTAGAATTGCCTTCGAAACAAGGCAATACAGTCGTGCTGTTGTACCCGCATCTTTGAGGAGTCGCGCTAATGATCGAGACAAACAGCGTGCGAGCCGCCATTCGTTGGCGATCATTTCATGGCCGGCTCTTGAAGACTCTCGCCGCGGGCCTCACCCTATTCACAAGCGCGATCTGCTGCGCAACAGCCGACGCGAGCCAATTGACGATTGGCGCACTTGGCGACAGCCTCACCGACGAGTACGCCTACAACGGTCGCGGATATGCGCAAAACTGGGTCGAGCAGTTGGTCAATTACGCCGGCGTGAATTTTGGCCCGCTGGGAAGCTACGCGGCCCCCAGGAATCAAGGCTACGCTTACAACTGGGCTCGTTCCGGCGCGACGAGCAGCTCGATGATCTCTGGCGGACAGGTGTCGGGCTTAGCGGCCCAGATCCCAAGCGCTGGCATTCAGTACGTCACGATCGATATCGGCACGAATGATTTCAGTCCCGGCGGCACGGCCTTCAATAACATCTACAACGGCACCTGGTCGTCGACGCAGATAACGAATTACATCGACCAGGTGGCGACGAATATCTCGACCGCGATCAGCGCCGAACAGAACGCGGGGGCGAAGGTGGTCGTCGCCACGGTCGGCAACTATGGACTCGTGCCGGGGGTTGCCGCGGTTTTTCCCGACTCGGCCGGACTGCAGCGTCTCACCAACGCCATTTCGCAGGTGAACGCCGGCATCATGAGCACGGCCCAGACGGATCACATCGCCGTGGTCAACTATGACTTGTTGGCTCAAGTGTTATTCGCCAGTGGCATAGCTTCCAACGGCAGCGTGTTGATTGGTAACGTGCCAATCTTTCTCAACCAGAACACGAGCACGAATCCGTCGCAGGCCGCCTTCGTTTCCGATGGAATCCACCCCAACACCGCGATCCAAGGCCTGGTGGCCAATCTGTTCATGCAGGCGCTCAACACCGGCTACAACGCCGGCGCGCCGTTATTCACCGAAGCGCAGCTCTTGGCGCATCAAGGGCTTGCCTATGGTGGCTCCGACACTCTGGCCGCGCAAATTGGTTCCTACTCCAATTACATCGTCAACTTCGTCCCCGAACCGTCGGCGGTCGTGCTCGCGGCTTTGGGCATTGGCGCGATGCTGATTGTCGTGGCGCGCCCTTCGCGGCAGAGCGTATAGAGGAACACCAAACGCTCCCCGGGCCGGTGATGCCGTCCACCGCTTTCGCATCCGCGCCGGCGCCCAGTGACAGCTCACGCATGACGACGTCGAACGACGACGACTAGCATCCCGACAGCTCCAAAGAACATCATCACGATAGAGCAGGGCTCGGGAACGATCGAGAAGCCCCATCCTACGCCGTAATTTCCGACATAGATCGTGTCCGTCGCCGGATTGCCTCCGCCTGCTGGCGTGTAGACGTCCCAAGTCGGAATGGCTTCGAAGTGAATGTAGAACCCGACGCCCGAGAAGAATCCAGGACCATCGGAGAATGTCGGCGGTACGGAGTACGTCTTACCAGAGTCTGCGGGCACGTTATTCGAGTCGTAATACGGGCCGTTGTGGCCATTATTCGTGCCGGCACCATTGTTTGTGCCGTCCACCTTAACACCGGGTACGAACCCGTTGTCGATATACCAGTAACCAGTGTTGTTGGGAGCAGCAAGTTGCGTTCCGGCATAACCGTTGGCTTTGTTCATGCTCATGTTGAAGAATTGCAGCCAATGCGCCGTGACCGTCGAACCAGCCGGCACGTTCATGGGGGCAGCAAGGGCCGGATTCAACGTAAAATCCATCTCCTCGCCAAAGGCGTTTCCCGCACCATTCAGAGTGAGCTCGTAGTCCGTGATGTTGAAGGTCGCGTTATTGGCGAGCGTCACGGTGTTGGTATTAAGCGACCAGTTGTTTGCAGCGCTAAACTGTTGGGCTGTGAGAAGGCCCTGCAAGGCCGGACTGAACGTCGCCACCGGGATCAGTGTCGCTTTGTCGGCAATCGCCGTTTGTTGAGGATTCAGCGAAGTCGACTGCTTATTGGGCGGTGGATTTGCCACGCCACCGCCGAGGGTGATCGTGGGAACTGCTTGTGCCGGCGCGGCCAACACAACGCTTAGCAGGCCCAAGCCCAGGAACCCTACAATTGAGATTCCGCGAGAAGATTCCGTGCGGCTGAGATGCCCGAAAATCGGGGCAGAGAAGAATCTTGTGCACAACATTAGCGGGACCCCCTTTCCAGATCGTGGATGACCACCGCCTATTGAGTCCTAGTCAGACAATGGGCTGTTATATTGGAGGGCATGAGACCTCCCGGAAGTCCTGCTGCATTGGAGAAGCGCCGACGTAAGGCGGTGGAGTTATTGCAGCAGAATTTGACACTCGAAGCAGTCGCCGCGG
>DASZWQ010000032.1 GCA_035546535.1 Pirellulales bacterium
GGGCGTGGGGGCCGACGCCGATGTCACGATCTACACGCCCGACGACAACCGCGAAACGATGTTCGAACTGCCGCGCTACGTGATCCACGCCGGTCGCGTCGTGGTCGAAGAGGGGGACGTGCGCGATCCGGTCGAAGGCAAATCGCTGTACGTGTCGCCGGAATACGACGAAGACGCCGAGCGCGACATCGCCCACTGGTTCGACGAGTTCTACACGATCCGTTTTCGTAACTATCCGGTGTCGCTCGATTACTTGCACGCGAGCGAATGCGTGCCGTGCGCGGGGCGGTGACCAGTAGCAGCGCGCCGGCCCCAGCAGCGGGAACTCACTTTCATCCGGACGTCTGTTGTCTGCGGGGCCGCGTTGAATCTTGCTTCGCGCCGGATGCTTGCGGCTAGTCGAAACTCCCCGGTGGTGGCCCTCAGGTAGAAGTTTATTTGTCGAGCTGAAGCGAACAGATTACGACGGCCAAAGCTACTTTAGCAGGACGGCATACGGATCGAGTAGCTTAGCCATGAACTTAATTTGCTTCGCCGCGCTGGGTTTTTGTGGAGGCGCGCCTTCTTCCTTGCAAAGGCAAGCCTTATCTATACGGCCTTGCAGGTAATCGACGGCCCTCCTTCCACGACTAGGGCCGACGCCAACAACGAACTCATCCGGTGACACGTCCAAATCGCCCGGAACGATCTCGTCTAACACCAGCGCGTACCGGGACCCTGTAACCTCAATTCCTTTGGGTATCGGCTTCCAGATAACTCCATCTTCCGAATACTCAGTAGCAGGAACGACCTCCGGATCCGCCTTCGAGTTAATTGGCTCCATCAACAAATACACTGAGCCGTGCTTTTGCATCACACCTTTGGCAAATGGCTGGACTTGCGTTATTGGATGGCACGCAGACCCCCCGTAGCCCCAAAAAATCTTTCCGGCCTTGGAAAACTCCTTATTTTTGCGCTCTAGTATCTGCTCAAACGTCTCGCCAGCATGGTTTCCGACCTTCATAAAAACGAATGCTTGCGGTACGGCGACGGTGGACATCCTGTAGTCTCCTACTAAAGCGGTTCAATTTCGTGATCGTTTGATGGTCGCTTTCCGCCGGCCGTGCGGTCACGCACGAATTTCGCCCGCAGTGGCGAATTCCTTCCATAGAAGTTGTCTAAATAGGCTTTCGGCAAAGCTTCGCTCGCATAGGCATCGTTCCTCTTGGTGTGGCAGGTAAGGGCAATGCTGCACGATCGTAGGTCCGGCGAGTCATCCAGATGGTAGTGGTGAAACTCCGGTACCAGCTCAGAAATGACGAACCCTTGCGACAGTGCGTAGCTCTGCGTCGAAAAAAGGACGCTCCTTGTCCAAGGGAACTCGCGATCATCCGCGATCACGACACACCCAATGCCGTTTGTCGTTACAGCCTCGAATCCTCGTAGGAGAAACGCCTCAATGCTACGGCCATCGTTACTCGCGCCAAACGGCGGATTTGTGTAGAAGCCGTCGTAGCCGCGCCAATGTTGGACCGGGAGCGGAAACGCCACATTATAAAGCTCGGCCGTAACCCTATCCGCGATCCCGTATCGCGCCGCAAAGCCGCGAACAGACAGGACTACTCGTTCATCGAAGTCGAGCACGTGGACACTTTTTGGTCCATGCTCAAGCAATTCCCGTTGGTGCAAGTGGACCAAGCAAAGACCGATTGCATCGCCGTCGCCAATAAAGACTACTCTCCTACCGCTAAACCACCGGCTGACATGTTCTGCTTGCAACAGCATGTCAGCGGTCTTCATAAATATTTGGTCGAACTCACGTAGCGCATGCGGGCGATTGTTCACCACGTCCGAAATTGCGTTAAGGCATTTGCGCAGGTCAATATGATGCGCCATCCGCTGCCCTTTCTGGACACTTATAGTTTTTCAATAAGTGCAAGAATTTCTGATCCGGTCTTCGGGAAAAGGTACTTGGTGACAATAAACGCCATTGCCGCAATTTCTCCGAATACGGACACGATGAACGTATTCATGGCTGACTCGGGCAGTGTCAATTCACCATATCCGATAAGAAAAAACGCTACATTTACAAGGCCCAATTGTACGAAAAGGGCGATGAGGAGGCCCCACGCATAGTTCTTCCGTAACTTCCGTTCCTCCGTGTGTTGCTTTTCCCACGCCTGTAGGATCGTTCGTAGCTTGTGGCTTTTGTCCTCAATGTCCCGTAGGCGACCGAACGAATCAACATCCGCTGCGGTGACCACGTTCCCGACCGCAACCACTTGAGCGCTTAGATTGGGCGGTAACGCAATCTGCTGATCCATCAGACGAGCCCAAGGCGTGAAAGACGAAAGCCCATTGCGGCTTCGGATACGTTGAACGTCTTCGCGAGCTCAAGCAAGTCCTGAGTTCGGTTGAATTCCTGCCGTACAAGATCTGCGGGCATCAAAAGTGCAGCGGCAAACTGGTTCGCCTGAATCTCCGGCCGGCGTTGGTCAACAGGAGCATCGGCGCCGGAGTCGTTCTCGCGAAAGAGGTCAATGGTTGAGTCAACAAAATCTCCATCTGAAAGCAAATGAAGAAAATGATGCCCCAACTCATGGGCAATGGTGAACCGTTTGCGGTATGGCGGGTCAGATTGGTTTACCAGCATCGTCACCGCATCACCGCGCTTCGAAATCATCCCCGAAAGGGACTCGTCGGAGAATCTTGCATTGTGAACCTTGATCCCTTCCCGGTTCGCGAGGGTGACGGGATCAACCGGTACGGAGTAGAGACCGTGGGTTCGCAGAACGTCGGCGGCGCGTTTCTCAATCTCAGCCTGTGCGATAAACGGCGTCGTCGCTTGGGTAGTCATCGTGTATCCCGGCTTCGGCGTGTCATGACGAGTCGCGGCCTAGTATGGTGTACATGAGTACATTATGGCAAGGCCGATCCGGTTTAGTCGCCGCTAGCAGCGTATCAAAACCGTCCGCAGCCTACAATTTTCTATTGACCGTTTCCGCTCACGCACCGCTTGCGCCGAATGCTGCGGAGCGCGCAACGGCGACTATGAATCGGGGCGTCAACTAGCATCTGCTCCTCGGAAGGTGAACCCGCTACTTCCGGTTGCCAAACGCTCGCACCAGATCTGCGGGCGCAGTGAAGTTTGCATCGGCAAGTGCCGCCAGATAATCGGCGGGCGTATTCAGATTCCGCAGGCTGGCCAATTGCGGGTCGACGTCGCGTAACTCGTCGGCCGTGACGCGTCGTGTCGGGACGCGTTCGAAGAGAAATGTCGGACGCAGTTGGTCGGCGGCCAAGAGCGCCTCGATCTCCGGGACCACCGTCGAGCGATAGACGGCGGCCAGCGGATGATAAAAGCCGTCGATCCAGGGAACCGCGATTTCCTGTTCGCCCACCAGGCTCGCCATCCGCTCGATAAGGGCCGGCAGCAAAAAGGGCGTGTCGCAGCCGGTGATGAAGGCTGCGCAGTCACGACCCGCGGCGGACAAGCCTGCCCGCATACCTTCGAGCGGGCCGCGTCCCTCGCTCTCGTCGCGTACGACCTGGATGGTTGACGCGAGCCGCGGCATTTCTTGTCCCGGCGCGGCGACAACGATCACCCTTTCCGTCACGCCTGCGACGATTCGCACCGTGCGCGTGAGCAACGTTTCGTCGCCAAACGGCAGCGATGGCTTGGCCAGTCCCATCCGCGAGCTGCGACCGCCACAGAGTACGACGCCGACAAGGTTCATGACGGTTCGCGGGTTCGATTCGAGAGTCAGGCGAGCCGCGGGCAAGCGCGCCGCACGCCGGTACTATAGCGGCGCGGCAAAGCCCAAGTGATGCGCCGCGTGCATGGCGTGGAATCTGACCCACTCCTCGCGCGACAGCGGACCAAGGTAGGGATGCGCCGGGTACGGGCCGGTCGCATTTTGAAATCGTTCGATGGCGCGGGCCAACGAGGTCACTTCCTCGGCCAGGTCGAGATCGGCGCTGGGCACAAAGGGGGCCGGCGAGGGACGACCGTCGGGAAACACGCCCGCGGCAAAGAAGCGCTCCTTGAGTGCCGCCTGTTCGGGCGTCGCGGCAGGAACGGTTGAAGCGGGCCGCGCGGTCGAGCGGATCGCGCCTGCCAGGTGATTGCAAATCTGCCCGAGCGTCCACTGGCCGGCCACGGCGTGGCCTTTCAATAGCTGCTCGACCTCGGGCATGATTTCGTCGAGACTCTGGAAACTGAGCCGGCGTCGCGTCGTCATGTGCGGATTCCCCTAACATCCAAAACCTTCGCCGCCGCCTCATTCTTGCAGATAGGACAGGCGAGGCAACAGGATCCCGGTTTCGCTTTAGCGCGAACAACATCATGCGATTGCTACCGGGTTTCCTGGCGGAATTCGGGCCCCGGAGGGGGCTACCGCGGAATGTGTCAACCGGTGCCGTTCACGTGCTGCCTAAAGTCGGCGGAGCTGCGCACGCGCTTCACCCTTTGCTGTGCTTGAACCCAGACCAGAAAGTTCGCCAGCATTTCCTGAGCGTCATGAACGATCTGCTCCGTGGCGAACGGCTCGCGCTTGAGGCGATTGATGGCCACCTTGACATCGTCACGGCTCGTGATTGCCCGCAGGTCGATGTCATAATTGGCGGGCTCGTAAGTCAGTTTCCCGTGTTGCTGATGAATGACCCAGTCCGGCATTTGTCATGGCTCCCCGAAAAGCCTGGCATCCTCGATTCAAAAAAGGATAAATGAGCCTCAACGCGCGCGGCATTATACAAAATCGTAAAAGGGGTCAAGGGGGTGGCGAGCGCGGGAGAACTGCCAAGAAATTCTCCGTCGATAACTTCTGTGGCCGGCCGCTGCGAGGCCGGGGATTTCTCGCGCCGCTTCCAGGGGCGCAGACCCCGACGGCGGATTTTGTAGCTCTCGCAGGGGGCGGACGCCGCGAGGGCTCTCTTTTCGCCGCCAGCGGGCCTTGGAATTCGCACGGTCGTGGTTAAGCCGCGTGACGCAGCAAGGCGTTCATCGGCTCGGCGGCCGCACATGGCTTCGGCCCAGCCCGGCCCGGCGAGAGAGCCACGGCCCCGATCAAAAGACAGCCCAGCGTATGCGGATGGATCGCGCTTACGACGCTCCAGACCGATTCGCCGAGTAAGCCGCGATGGACAAGCAGGATCAAAAGCGAGGCCACGCCGGCCGTCGCCCATTGCCAACGGTGGGCACGGCCGGCGGCTGCCGTCTGCGCAAAAAGCAGCATGGCCGGCATCGCCAAGATCAGATGGTGCAACCAGCACAAGGGCGACAACTCGGCGACCAGCACACACACCATGGCCCATTCGCCGGCAATCGCGGCGCCGCCGTCCGCAAAATCGGCCCGATGACGAAAGCGCCAGGCCAAAAGCGCCGCGAGCGCCAGCAGCGAAATCTGCACGAAGCGTTTCGCCGCCCGCGGCTCGAGCGTAGCAATCCGCAAGTCGCCCGGGCTTTCGACGTGCAGCGAGTGACCTGGCGGGTAATATTGCACCAGCCGGGCCAATGCCAGCGGCAAGGAACGGTTCCACAAGGCCGGCTCCTCGATGCCATTTTCCGAAGGATCTTCGATAGCCAGGCGCGCGGCGGCCGTGCGCAGCCATTTCCCGTGGGCGGCCAGATTTTCACGCCAGCCCAGCCGCACGGCGGGCAGCAGACTGACCAGGCACGCCGTGGCGACCATCCAGCCGGCCGCCTTCCATTGCCGCTTCCACAGCAGGTACGGAAAGAAGAGGACGGGCATTACCTTGTACAGTGTCGCCAGGCCCAGCCAGATGCCTGCTCGGGACGGCTTGTTCCGCAGAAGCGCGGCTAGCGCCGCCGTCAGCAGGCAGAGCAGGAAGATCTGCAACCCACACTCGGCCAGGTCGCGATGAATGTAGGAAGCCGCGATGGCGACCGCGACGGCCATCGGCCCGATCCAGTTCTCGTTTTTCTCTTTGCCGATCCGCGACCAGAAATAGGTACACCAGGCAACGCCTGCGCACATCGCCAGAAACCAGATCGCACGGTCAAGGCGGTAGGGAATCCAGGCCGTGGCGGCGTCGAACATGGCCCGCGCCGGCAGGTAGTGCTGCCCCGTGTAGACATACAGTTGGTCGTCGATGAACGACTGGCCGAAGTTGCGATGCCAGAGAAAATCGTGATCGCAAAAGAAGACGCAATTCACGAATTCGGCGATGAACAGCGCGAGGAGAACGCCGCGGACCAGCCAGCGCACGGTGCGCGGCACGCGCGGTTGGCCTGACTCTGCGAAAACGGAAGATCCCTCCATGGATAGTTCCCTGGCGCGACGAGGACGGCGATGCTGGTTGGCGGACCCATGTTGCAAGCCGCGCCCGCCGGCAAGCCGCCCAAAACTACGTCCTGGCGTCCAGGCCGGCAACCGCAACTGCCGAAAATTTCTGCGTTCCGCGCCGCCCGCAGATGCTAGCATGATGCCCGTCCTGGAGCGTCGTCGGAAGCGATCGATCGGGCCGGCCGGCACTCGACCAGCGCGGTCCGCCGCCGCCGCGGGCGAATAACAAGCTGCTCGCTCGATGGAGATAGGAGGTCGTTGTGAAGCCTGAAGAAATGGCACCGGTGGCGGATCCACGCACGTTGTTCGCGGCCGAACGAACCCTGCTGGCCTGGGTCCGTACCGGCCTGGCAATGATGGGCTTCGGTTTTGTCGTGGCCCGGTTCGGGCTGTTTCTGCGGGAAATCGCCTCGATGGAAGCCGAACCTGTGGAGCGCCGATTGGGGGTGTCGCTGTGGGTGGGAACGGCGCTCGTGCTGTTGGGAGTGGCCGTCAACGTGTGCGCGGCATTCAAGCACTACCACGACGTCGCGCGCTTGGATCGGGGCGAGCCGCTAAGGTTTCGGCCACTGGCGCTGGGCAACATCGTGGCGCTGGTGCTGGCGCTATTGGGAGTGATCGTGGCGATCTATTTGATCTTCGGCTTGCACGACGGGCGGTAGATTCTCGCGTCGCGGCCAGACGGGCGCGAACCGCTACCAATCTGGTGCGAAGCAGGTCCGACAGGCCATCGAGTCTGTGAAGATCGACGCGGAAAATGATCGGCACGAGGTCGGCTTTCTCATCGAAGTATTCCGCAGTTGACAGGAACGCGAGAAATGGAATCCTCCAATATCCTGGCCAAAGTTCCCTCGAACCTCCCTGGTGAGTTCATCGAGATCTTGGTCCAAGCTTCCCATGTCCGCATCGAGCGCATCGTCTCGCAGGGGCACAACTCACCTCGGGGCTTCTGGTACGACCAGGACACGGACGAATGGGTCATGCTCGTCGAAGGCGCGGCCCGGCTGCGCTTTGACGACGGCGTTGTCGAAATGCGCAACGGGGACTATCTGCACATACCCGCGCACAAGCGGCATCGCGTCGAGTGGACAGATCCGCATCGGCCCACGGTCTGGGTTGCGGTACATTGGGGCGCGCCCTAGTTGCAAATTCAGGACTCCCGGCACGCCGCCCGCACATTGCCCACGTCGCGAAGGACTTCCAGAATCTGCTCGCCCGGTCGCAGGCCGACCACCGTTCGATGCGCCGAGGGCAAAACGCTCTCCGTTCCCGCCGGTTGGGTCTTAGTGCCGTCCGGCGACGCCGCGCTCACGCGGCGCGTAAAGGGCGCGGACGAACATTGGGTCGTTCTGGAGAAAAAGCGCGGGAGGACGTTTTCGCGAGGCATCTGGGCGCCGTCCGCGATCCTCGAGCGGATTCGTGCGGGACGTGTTGCCGAGTGCGCGACGCCCCATCGAGCGAATTAAAATCCGCGGTCGGAAGCACCCGACCGCGGGCCTATTATCGCTCGAGACGCAGTAACGCCAGGCCGCACAATTTGCGTACTTCGTCACGGCGGCTGTCCGGGCTGCGCGTTCGGTGGAATCGTCGGGTTCACCAGGGCCGGATTCGGCGCCGGCGTGGGAACAGGGGCCGGTGCGGTGCCGCGCGCGGCATCGATCGTATTGCCGACCGCGCCGCCTATCGCCGCGCCTCGATTCGCCCCGGCGGGCCCGGCCGCGGTGTTACCGATATCGGCGCCAAGGTTCGCGCCGTTCTGCGCGGCCGGCCCCATGGGCGCTACGTTTTGCGACGGGACGTAATTGCGCCGGTTATAGAAGCGATTGCCGCGATAGCCGGTCGTGTACCGCGGGTTCGAATACGTCGCCGGATCGTAGGCAGTCCAATGGTTGTTACGGTAGTACATCCACGAGTTTTGCGGTGTGTAGTACCACCACTGATTCCTGTGGTTGACGTAGCGCCAACGGTCAGCATTGTTGATGCGGGCGTCTTGGCGCGCCGCGGCGTCAGGATTCACGTCCGCACGGACCGCGGCCCGATGGGCCTCGCGATTCTCGATGCGAGCGCCCACTCCCGGTGCTCCGACGGCATCGCCCGCGGCCGCCGCCGCGCGCCGCGCGGGTCCCACGACCTGCGCTTGCGCCCACGAAGCGCACGCGGCCATCAACACGAGTCCGATTGCTATGCTCGTTCGTCGCATACAGACACCCTCCTTTTTCGAGATCTCTTAGATACCGCCATCGCGCTCGCAAGCGTCGACAACGCCGCCTGCACGGTGGCGTTCAAAAAAAACGCATGCCCTGCGAAAAGCAAATGGCACGCCAAAATGATCCGTGGAATCTCGATGCAAGCGCGCACGCGTGAAAGGAGAGCATTCTGTGACCGCGTTGCCAGGGAATTGTCGCATCGGCCCGCTGCTCGACAGGCGAAAACACAGTTGCTGCATGGCCGACAATCAACCAGCAAGACCATTGCTGAACCGGCGCCATCGCACCTACCCGACCCCGATTTCTCGAGTTCGAGGGGTGTTGGATTTGACAACGGCCGGATAAAAGGCCAGCTTTTCTTAGGGTGCTAGCCAAAGCCCGGCCCGCGACCCGGGCGCTTCGATGAGGCACAAGGCTTATGGAAACCCAGCAGGATTGTCAGGCGCGGCCGGCCCGTGCCACCTCGGCGCTGATTGCGTGGCTGAGTGTCTGCATGCTGGCTGCCGCTTGGGGCGCCAGGATGGGGCCCGAATGGGTCACCGCTTGGCGCGATTGGGGCGCCTTTGGACTCACGGCGGCGGTTGGCCTGAACGTGGCTGACCGGTTGCGTTTGGCCCGCCGGAAACGACGAGAAGAGGCGGATGCTCAACAGCTTCTCGAGCGCCGCATCAGCACCGTCATCGAAGAGGAGTCTGCCGAGGAATATGCCCGGCGCGAGCCTGCGAACAAGCGGGATCATCAATTGGTCATGTGAAGCTGTTCACGGCGGATCGTGGCGGACTATCGCTGCGGCTTCTGGGGAAGAGCATCGGCATCGGCCGTCGCTAGTAGCGCTTCGATCTGGTCGGCAAAGTCCGCCACGCGCGTTCCCAGACGCAAGACACGGCCGTCCCGGCCGATCAAGATCATCATGGGGATCGTCTTCACTCCCAGTTGATCGGCCAGCGCGTGCGATGTGCCGCCGGCCAAGGGCGGATCGCAAAGGATTGGCCAAGCGAGGCGTTGCTCAGCGACGAAATCGGCCAGCCGCTCCCGATCTTCGTCAAGGCTCACCCCCACGACTTTCAATCCGCGGTCACCGAACCGGGCGGCCAGACCCTTGAGCGCCGGCAACTCCGCCACGCAGGGCGCGCACCAGGTGGCCCAGAAATCGACCAAGACCACATGATCGCGCAGCGTGTCTGGATTAAAACGACCGCCGCCGTGCAGCTCACCCACCAGCCGGACGGGCTGCCCCAGCATCTGCCAACGCTTGGCGAGACCGGCCAGGTGGTCGGCGGCTCGTCGCGATCGAACATCGTCGCGCTGGCCAAGCGCGGCGCCAAAATCGACTGACGCTTGCAAAGCCAGCCGCGGGGACAGTGGCTCCAGATCCTCGGGCAACTTTGCGGCGAGCGTAATGAGCCGAGGGTCGGTATCGGCCCTCGCAAGCTGCTTGCCCACTTCGGCCATGATTTGCACGGCCTCCTGTTGGCGCGCGGCCGGGTCTTTGATGGCACGTAGCTGATCCGCACGATACCACGAAAGCAGGAATGCCGCACGGCGACTCACTCCCCGATGGGGATCGTCCTGCATCGTTTCTGCCGCCTCTCGCAATTCGCCCGCCGCGCCGTCGGCGCCAAATGTCACGAGCTGCCACAGTGCGTCGAGCTTTTCTTCCCACGCCCGGGTGGCCGACGCATCGTCGGGCTCGAGGGCCAAAATCCGATCGGCCGCCACGACGATCGATCGCTGCTGTGCCGTGCGTCGCGCCATGTCCGCTGCGGGCGATTCGGCCGGCCTCTGCTCCTTGGCCTGCTGGATGAACGCCACGAGCTCGTCGACCGTGGTGCCGCGCACGACAAGGCCCCGCGTTTCGTCGGCGTCAACGGCGCGCGCGCAAAGGCAAACTGCTGCCGTGATCGCTGCGGCCAAGGAGAATCGCATCACGTTTCGCGCGCGAGCCGCCATATTCGTGTGCCCTTGAGCTGCCGTGACTACCAGCGAGAACCACCTGCGAATTCCACGCTGGGCTACCGCTTAGCAATATCATGTCCTCGAAGTTTGAGCGAGTGAATAGATCATGGCTCGGGCACGACTAGCCATGCGCGCCTAGGCGGTGCCTGCTGCATCATGATCCGCCGGTTGTCGCTTTCGCATACCCTGCACACTGTACGACTGGCTGGGCGGGATACTTCGGAAAGCGGTGGTCGGTGGCCGACAACCGACAGAGCAGAAATCGGGAACCTGTGCCCGAGACAACCTCGCGGACGTGTTGGCAAGATTTGCACAGGCTCTCGGGCATTCCCCGCGGTCCTTTTCATTGGTGAAGTGCTCGCCACGAAAAGCCATGAGCGTTGCACCGTCAGTCGTCGACAGGCAGCGGAAGCTCCTCGGGCTCGACATCTTTGACGCTCAGGTCGCCATACACGGCGCGATACTTGCCTGTGCTCCTCAGTTTGTAGAACAGAACGATTCGACCGGCGTCGCCAAGCCTGGCTCCAGCTCCAAGATATCGATATCTTCCGCCAACGGTGTATTCATTGGCGAACGACGGAATGACCCAGCCGTTGCCGTTGGCCAGATAAGGGTAATGAATGTCGAGAAACGTCTTCTCGGTTTCCGTTCGATCTTTCTTATCCTTGGTCGCGGCCTCGTTGTAGCGCTCGTAACCAAAGCCATGGGCGTCCTTGTAGAACATGCCGTCGTTGAAGCGAGCCGTGGCGCCCAGCCACTCGATCATTTGTGCCTCGTTGACCGTAGGACGCGGCGGCGCGACGGTCACTTCAAAACCCTCGGGCGGCGTTTGGTTAAACAAGTCGGGATCGAGCTGAGGATTGAACACGATATGATCCTGGACGGACCCCAGCAGCTCGCCCTTCGAGAAATCCTCTTCCGCCGTGCCGGGGTGGGCATCCTCCGCTTCCGGATCAAAACCTTCCAGGCCCGGATCGCAAACGCGCAGCAGCTCCTTATTCTTAGCGTTCAGCCAAATATCGACGGTTTCTTTCCATGCCGGGAATTGATTCGGGCGCCGATAGCGAAACACGTTCGCCACCGTGCCGTGGAAATCTCTCTGTCCCGCGAATTCGATCGGCCTCTCCGTCAAAATCTCCTTCACCGAAGCGAAGGGGCCGCCCGTGCTGTACTGATTGGTCGGCTCACCCCACGTGGCCTTCTTGCCTTTCATATCCAAATGCAACGCTTTGTTTGTAGAGGCGTCGACGATTTCGACGGACCGGATCGAGCCGTCGTCGTCGAATCGTGTCTCGCGGTATCGATTGGGCGATTGATAAGCTCTTTCCGAGCGTCGCTTGTGCAGCCAGGTGCGCTTTCCGTCTCGGCTGTAGACGCGTTCATAAGTAGTCCAGGTCCATGTAACGGTCGTCGCTCGGTCGAGAATTTCGACCGCGAGTGCCGAGGATTCCTGGCGCGAAGGAAACATGACAGCTAGCGCGACGAGCGCTGCGGCCGCGACCGCCGCGGTCGAGAGCCGCACGATCCACCGCCGTCGTCGGCGAGACGCGCGTGCCGCGCCCGGATCGAGGTACGCCACGACATCACCATGGCGATGCAACCAGGCGTCGAAATCTGCCGCGGGCGCGGTGCCGAGCGAAGTGCGCAATCGTTGCTCGAGATCGGTTTCCGAAAAACGGTTCATCGGTATCGCCCTTCGGTATCGAGTGTCGCGAGTTTGCTTGCCAGTTGGCGCCGCGCTCTTTGCAAGCGGCCGTGAACGGCCTGGTGCGAGATTCCCAACGCAGCGGCAATCTCGTCGTACGACAGTCCACTGAAATAATGCAAATAAAGGATTTCGCGTTCCGCGTCCGAGAGTCGATCGAGTGCCTGGTGTATTTCTTCGCCCGGACCAGTATCGTTATCGGTCTGCGCAATGGGGTCCGCAGTCATCGTTTGGATGTGCCCGTTGCGCGACCGCCCCATTTTCGTGGCCACCCGCCGGCAGATCGTCCCCAGCCATTCGGGAAATCGGCTGGTGTTCCTAAGTAAGGACAGCCGGCGGCAGGCAATCGCGAACGCCTCTTGTGCGGCGTCCTCGGCCAAATGTTGGTCGTTCAACCGACTGCGGGCGATGCCCACCGCCATCTTGTAATAGCGCTCGTATAGCTTGCGGAATCCGTCGATATCGCCAGCGCAGGCAGCCTGAACGAGTTCGGCGTCGGAGCTTGGCAACGGAGTGTATCCCGCCAAAGGGTTGAAACGTCCTATTTTCACCCCATTAGTGACGCGGAGGAAAGAAAATGAGCGCGGAATTTCGCCGCTTGCGTCGAGATTTATGAGAATCCGCTCGCCGATGCCAGTTATGTCGGCACGTACCTAGCCGAAATGCTTACGCAACTGCCTCGCCCATAGCGTCAGCCACAAGACGAGCAGCACGAAGAACCAGAGGATCAGTTTGTAGGCGGCCATCGCCCAGAACCAGACATTCTCGACGTAGTCCCAAGTCACGTCCGGCCCCCAGATGTCTTTCAGCCATTCGGGATGGCTTGCCATTGCCGCCAGGTACGCAAGCCAGCTAGCGGTCAGCAAGCCCACCGCGGCCAAGAGCACCCACCAGCCTGCGATCGCTGCGGCGCGCACACGGCCTTCGAATTGGTCTGGCATCGAAGTCTCTCCTTTGCATGTCCATCATGGCATCTCGACCGTCCATTATAGCCCTGTTCGGGGATTGCAAGATTCCTGTTAGCCTTGCGCTAGTTCTTTGCGTGGCGCTTGAAATATCGGCCGGCAGTTCTACGCTGCACACTGGCGGTCCTCTTCCTCCTTTCGTTGACGGCGATTTGCTATGTCCAGCATCGATCCTTCGAAACCGGCGCCTTCGTTCTCGATGAAGCGCGTGGCGATCGCATTGCTTCCCGTCTTTCTCGCCGCCGTCGCCTTTTGGGCCTACAAGTATCGGGCGTACGAATCGGACGCACAGGCCAAGGGCGAGCGGATGCTGCTCGGCACGCTGGGGCTCGGCAAGCCGACCAAGAACCGCTTGAACGAACGGTTCCAGGATGCCGATGCCGACCTGGTGGCTGACGCGCCGAAGGACGCCGCGCAATTCGTCGCGCCGGATACCCTCTATTTTTCTTATGTCGGCGGCGAGGATTCCGATCGGCAACACGCGACTTGGCAGGAGTTTCTCGCGGCGCTAGCGACCAATATCGGCAAGAAGGTCGAATACCTCGACCTGGCGAGTATCAAAGATCAGCTCGACGCACTGCGCGACGGCCGCTTGCACATTGCAGGCGTCAACACGGGCAATGTGCCCGCCGCCGTCAACCAGTGCGGGTTCGTGCCGGTCGTCACGTTGGGAGACGCCAAAGGAACGTTTGGCTACACGGTGAAGATTATCGTGCCCAGCAGCAGCACGATCAAAGCCGTGCCCGATCTACGCGGCAAGCGGCTGGCTTTGACGGAGCCGGGGAGCAATTCCGGCTACAAGGCGCCGCTGCTTTTGCTGATGAATGATTTCGACCTGTTACCGCAGCGCGATTTCGAATGGGTTTTCACCTATGGACACGACGCCTCGATCCAGGGCATCGCCAGCGGTAAATACCAGGCGGCCCCTACGGCCAGCGACATGCTCGCCCGGGCGGCGTCGCGCGGCGAAATCGATGATTCGAAGTACCGCGTGATCTACGAATCCGAGCGCTTTCCGCCTGCCGCGCTCGGCTACGTCTACAACCTGGCGCCCGAGCTGGCGGAAAAAGTGACGCACACGTTCAAAGCGTTTGATTGGGCAGGCACGGGACTCGAGCGGGAGTTTTCGCCCTCAGGCGTCACGGCGTTTGTGCCGGTGCGCTACAAGGACGATTGGGCACTGGTGCGTCGCATCGATGACGCCATGGGAGCGGGCTACGCGCCGCAGTAGCGACTGTGTCTTTCGTTTTGTCGCGTGCGATCGCGCGGCAACGAATCCCTCTCCCTCGCAGGGAGAGGGATGATCAATGCTCCCTCTCCCTGCCAGGGAGAGGGTTGGGGTGAGGGTCAAGGCGTGAGGCAACCCATCAAGTCCACCTGTTCGATGTGCGCTCTGACGGAATCATTCACGACAAGTTTCTAGCTGAATTGACGCTCCCCTGACAGGGAGGGGAGGTATTCGCGCCGTCAGCTTGCCACATGCGCGCACGTTGCCGCTCAACCGCGGCAGGCTGCTTCGATCTTGGCGACGTCAATCTTTTTCATCTGCATCATCGCCTCGAAAGCCCGCTTGGCGGCCGCGGGGTCGGGATTCGAGATCGCTCTCGAGAGCGCGATCGGGGTAATCTGCCAGGACAATCCCCATTTGTCCTTGCACCAGCCGCACGCGCTCTCCTGGCCGCCATTGCCGACGATCGCATCCCAGTAGCGATCGGTTTCGGCCTGGTCGGTTGTCGCGACTTGAAACGAAAACGCTTCGCTGTGCTGGAAGGCAGGTCCGCCGTTGAGCCCCAGGCAAGGGATGCCGAGCACGGTAAACTCGACCGTCAGCACGTCCCCTTTCTTGCCCGCCGGATAATCTCCCGGCGCGCGGTGGACCGCCGTGACGGACGAATCGGGAAACGTCTTGGCGTAAAACTGCGCCGCTTCTTCGGCGCCGCCGTTGTACCAAAGGCAGATCGTATTTTTTGCTGGCTTGGCCATGAGGAATCCTCCGTCGGCCATTCTAGCGATCGCCGAGTGGACCGGCTACGGGATGAAAGGATATTCGCCGGGCCGTTCTGTCGACAACAATCTCTCGATCGCCTGCCGAAGCTGCGGCGCGGCCGTCGGTGATTGCTGCACAATCTCGGTGAGCGTGCTGATCTCGGTTTTTACCCAAGCGACGGCCTGCGATTCCAGATTCGTGATCGCGTGTTCCAAAACGCTGGTCCATTCGCTGACGAGCCGCGCGAGATTCTTCTCCGTTTCTCGTGAAATACGATTGATCACGTGTCGGCGAAAGAGTCCGCCAACAACGCTCATGGGCAACAACCACCAAAGCAGCTCCCAATTCGTCATGAAGGGGTGGCTGATCGAGACCGGCATTTCTTGTAACGCAACGCGATGGGGCGACCAGGAAACCGCCGACACCGTGATGCCCGTTTCGCGTTGAATATTCTCGCTGACCCTGTTCCGAAATGCCTCGAGGATGCGTTTGAATCGGTTCTCTACATCGCTGACGAGCTTGTCCGCAACGGAACGCGCGCGCTCACTGAGCAGGCCCAGCTCGTGGCGCATGGAATCGTTCAGCCATTCTCGGTAGCGGCTGCTCTGCACGGCCAAATTGCCGCGCCATGCCCGGAGCTGCTCGCTGAGGTCGCGCCGCAAACGCTGCTCGATGGCGGTAGCGTCTTCGAAGAACGCCCTTTCAAAAGCCAGCCGGCTCTGTTTGCCGACGCGCTCTTTTGCCAAATCCAACTCGTCTTGAATCAATGCCTGGCTGACGCTTTCCGTGAAGATCGCCTGACGAAGGCGTTCCCGATCGGCATCGTCGCGCTCCGCGGCGGCGAGCGCGACCCGCAGGTAACCCTGGCAGGCAGCGCCCGCGGTGTCGAGCTTCAGGCTCAAAGCCCGTTCGTATTCGCCGGCCGTATTGCGGGCAACGGGCGCCAGGACCGTTTCACGTAGCAGCGCAAGCCATCGCGGCCCATCGACCCGCGCGGAAAACGGAAGGACGGGGATCGTGCCGTCGTTGTCTTCGCGCAACGCTTGCTCGATGAAGTGCAATACCTCGGCGCGCTCCTCTTCGGAAAGCAAGTCCACCTTGCTGAGGACGACGACCACGCGCGGTGCTGTTTGCTTCGCTTGCGCGACAAGCTGTCGGTCAGCATCCGAAAAGGGGCGTTCCGAGCTTACGACAACAAGCGCCAGCGAGGAATGCGGCATCCACGCTTCCGTGGCCTGGGTGTTGTGCGCAAAGATGCTGCCGAGGCCGGGCGTGTCGACAAAACGCAAGCCCTGCCACTCGTCGTCGAAGGGAATGGAAATATCGACGCGAGAGACCTGCTTTTGGTTTCCAGGATTACGAGACTCGCTGACGAAATCGGCGATCTTGTCGGGCTGCGTAGCCTCGACAGTTCCGTCGAGATGAGCGACCCGCGCCGATCGCTGCGATCCTGCAGAGACTCGCGTGATGACGGCCGTGACTGGCAGCACGCCCACCGGAAATAACGGCTCTCCTAACACCGCATTGAGCAGCGTGGATTTTCCGGATTTGAACTGCCCCAAGACGGCCACATCGAGAACGCGCTCTTGGGCGAGTGTCTCGCATGCCCGAACAATGTCGCGCAGTGACTTGAAGTCGAACTGCTCGACCAATTCCTTAAGAACATGCAAGCGGTCGGTTGGGTCGGGCATGAAAGGAAGAGCAGAGCGTGAGCGAACGTCAAGAAAGCACCGCTGAAGTGTAGCTTGTACCATGCAAGTGTTCGGAGCCCGTTTTGCCGCAGGCGGATCTCTCGCGTTCAACAGCATTCGCTACCACAAATGGCCGGTTTGCAAGGGCGCGGCGACCTCATCTACAATGCCGCGTTTTCGACGCTGCACGCCGGAACAAACTCGCATTCGTCGGCGAAACAACAAACGGAAGATACCTTTCTTGGAGCTAGCACCTGTGATTCGAGACACACTTAAGACGGGCATGATCGTCGCGGTTCTTGGCTTCCTCGTCCAAGGCACAGATGCCTTCGCGCGAGGGGGCGGCTACGGCGGATGGTACGCAGGTTATGGAAATGGCACTTGGACCTACGCTGGGTTCGGCGGTCCCGGTGGGTGGGCGCCGCCCGTGTACGGCTATACGGGCAACGGATTCTCCTCGTTCCCTACGCGTCCGTATCCACAACAAGCCAATACTTCGCGAACCGCTTCGGACGGCATGAAGCTGATCGTGAATGTGCCCGCGGACGCTAAAGTTTTTGTAAACGGTCGGGCGACAACGAGCGTGGGCGCAATTCGCCAATACAGTTCAGCCGGCCTCCGACCGGGCTCTAAATATGACTATCGCGTGCGCGCCGAGTTCACTCGCGACGGCAAATCGGTGAGCGAGGAGAAAACCGTCTCGGTGGCCGCCGGACAAACGGTGGTCCTTGCCTTTGGTGCGTCGGCTGATCCGCAAGTTGCCGACGTGGCCGCGTCGCCGTAGCGCTAGGGTCGATTGCTGGCCATCCGAAACCGTTACCTTAGTATCGCGCTACCTCTTCCGCGTGTAAAAATAGAAGGCCGCAAACACGACCAGGATGCCGGCCGGCAGAGTCCAGGGATAGCCGCTTCTGCCTGGGGCTCGAAAGCTCGACGACCGGCCGGTTTTCGCATCCCATAGCAGCACGTGTCCGCGGTTGTCGCCAATGGCGACCGTTCGGGCATCAGGAGAAGTTGCCAGCGCCGTGACCCAACTGTCGTGCTTAAGCCGCGCGGCAACCTCACCTGTGGCAACGCGGACTAACGTCACGCCGTGCTCGGTTGCGATCACCAGGTTGTCCGCGCCCACGAACTGCACGTTGCGGATTTCCATCTCGCACGGGAAAGTGCGCATCGCGTTCGTCGTCGGGTCACAGAACAAGATGTTGTTGTCACTGGCCACCGCTAATTGGGCGGCAACCGGAGAGAACGCGAAGCCGCCCGTGCCACTACAGTCATAAGATGGCCCAGCGCGCAGGTTTGCTGTCGCGTCGTACAGCTTGACCTTGTCCTGATCGCGTATCGCGACCCAATGATTATCCGCGGACAAGGCTATACCGGACCGGAAGGGGCTGAAGATAGCGATGTTCGGAGCGTTCTCGATCTGCTTTGCATTGTCCGCCGCGAGAAGGCTGACGCCGCTTCCCCACGACGACTGCGCAACGAGGCTTCGATCTTGCGAAAGCGAAAAATGCAGGTGCGCTGCTTGCGTCACGGGCCCGAACGTGGTTACTTCTTTTGCGTTCAAATCGCAGACGCGAATCTCGCTGGCGTTGGCATCGAGAAAAAACAACGAGTTGCCGTCAGCGCTGAAGGCGAGTGAGTCGGGGCATTGCCGGAGCACCGCGAAGGCGGGGCCTTGATTGCCTGGCAAGAAGTTCCGTTCGACGATCTCTGTTGGAGTCGCACTTTCGACATCGACCAGGCAGATGTTGCGAGCAATATTCGCGGCATAACCCTTAAGTGGCACGTTCGCATTTCGCCAATTGAGTTTTACGACGGCCAACCGCTTGCCATCCGGCGAAAACGATAGTGCCTGAATCCTGGTATACGGCTCGCCACATCCTTCGGCAGGCACCAGAGCAAAGAGGAGGGCGAGCACCGCGACGCCCATGAACATCTGGGAAAGCGTAAAACGCTTCATGGCCGGTACCAAGGCCGTTGATAGCGGGGGCGCTCCGACTCGTCGCTCATTGGTAGACCTCAGGCGCGGTGGCGCGCCGGCTCCGTTTCCTGAGGTCCCCTTTCAAACCGGACGTGCGAATTTCCCGCATCCGGCTTACCGATGGTCTTCTCATGCGACATGCGCGCCTCCAGGATACCGTATCGTGCCCAGCAACTGGTAAAGGCCGTGTTCTTGGACCAGCCGGCGATGCGACCACTCCCGCGGACTGAAGGGGCGCGCACCGGGTCGGTTCCGTCGTTGACCGCCGCGTCGCACGAGCAGCCGCAACAGCCGCTGGTAGACGTACTGGTCAAGCTGGTTGAACTTTCCCGAAGCGTTGCCCGTGCGGAAGTAGCCGCCCCATCCACGCAGCACCGGGTTCAATTCCCGGATCACCTCGCGGATGTCTTTCATTCCCGCCCAACGTCGCGGACGGGTGAGATCGTGGAGTCGGCTGCGAATGGCTTGCATCGCGCGCGGGGAGGGCCATCGGAACAGATACGGCTTCCCCTTGAAGCGGGAACGCACGATCCGCAGATAGCAGCCCAAGAACGTGAAGCCCTCGCGTCCAAGTCCTAATTCCACCAGTCGCGTTTTGGTCGGGTGCAGTTCGAGCCGCAGCAGACCCATGATCTCTTGCACCTTGGCCAGCGACCGTTCGGCCTGGGCGCGCGTGCGACAGAGGATGACGAAGTCATCCGCGTATCGCACCAATTGGCCCAGGTGAGAGCAGGTTGCCGTCCATATGCGATCCAGGTCGTTGAGGTACACATTGGCCAAGAGCGGTGAGATCACGCCGCCCTGCGGTGTGCCCGCAGTCGTCGTTCGCACCACGCCTTCCTCCATGACCCCGGCCCGCAACCACTGGCGTAGCAGCTTGAGCACTCGTCGATCCGAGATGCGAGCAGCCAGTTTCTCCATCAGGAGGTCCTGGTCGATCGCGTCGAAGAAGCCCTGAATGTCCGCGTCGACCACGTGATGGTGGCCACGGCCACCTGTGATGCGGATGACCTCCAGGGCTTGCGTGGCGCTGCGGCGCGGACGGAAGCCGTAGCTATTCGGCTGGAAGTCCGCTTCGAAGATCGGCTCTAGGACGATCTTCGCCGCCATTTGCACCACGCGATCCCGCACCGTCGGAATGCCCAGCGGCCGTTGCCGTCCGTCTGGCTTGGGAATGTACCTGCGGCGCACCGGTTGCGGCCGATACTTCCCCTCACGGAGCATGGCCGCGAGTTCTCGCAGGAACTCCGCCACGCCTTGCTGTTCAATCATCGACAGCGTAACGCCGTCGATGCCGGCAGCCCCTTTGTTGCTACGCACTCGTCTCCACGCTTCCAGCAGAACGTCACTCCGCCAGATCCGGTCATAGAGCGCATGGAAACGACGCTCCTCGTTGCGCTTGGCCGCGATGTACAGCCGGCGCTGGAGTTCTCGCACTTTATCAGTGGGGTTGTTGGGTCTTGCGACCATGCCCTCGCGCTTACCTCCTTACGCCAGCATGACCAAAGCAGGGCTCCTTCCCTCTACCGGCGTTGTCGGCCGGCATCGACGGTACTATGAACCCCTCGGACTCCCGCCCAGCACGATTGCCTTTCGCCATCGGCTTATAGCAACCGCCTTCGCCCAACGTGGGCCGCCAGGACGGGTCTCTCCTGTTCCACATCCGACTGTGTTGACGTGCCTTCCTCCATACCCCGCGGGCGTCCTGCATCGCTCCGGTCCTCACGGATGCAGTCTATTGCCTTCGCCGTGGCATGATCGGCTCGGCCACCCGTCCCTTTCGGGCTCTTATGTCACGAGGCTGCAAGGTTCACTTCATGTTAGGCCCGCCAACTTGCTTCCTTCGCAGAGACAGTATCGCCTCCTTAAAGGCTTTCGACGTCCCGCTCAGCCGATGCGGCTCTCGCCCATCAACCGGGACCTGCTACGCGGCGCTCCGGCGCTTACCGCGACGGGACTCTCACCCGTAAGTCGGATACAGCAAGAATCTCTCTCCTTTCGGATCGCGATTCGATCAGGACGCACCATGTTGCCATTCTACGCTGGCATCGCACCCTAGGTAGGTCATACAATCCTGGATGCCGGATTAACAACCTCTAACCTTTGGGGCTCGCATGAAGACGGCGTCATTGCATCTCGGTCTCGCGCTCTTGTTGCTCGCGAACACGACCATGTCGGCGGCGCCAAAGCCGCTCGACATGGATGCTGCTTCGGCCGAAGTCTCGGCGTCCTATGGCAAAGCGCACCCGGAAGTGCAGGAATTCGTGCTGCACACCGCGCGCTCCTTTGGCTCAAGTGGCCTGTGGTTGAATGAAAATGCTTACGCCGATCTGACACCACCAGACCGCGAAGCGAGGATCGTGTATTTGATGAAGCTTTTCGAGGAAGCCGAATACGGCCGGCACCTGTGCCAGGCTTTGGCCGAGGCGAGCGCTCTGAAAGACCCCAGGCTGGTGCCAGGGCTCGAGAAGGTCGGCGGATACCACGTCGACGGAAAAGACTACGATTGCCGCCCCAAGTGGATGGCGGTCGCGGCACTGGCGCGGCAGGAATCGCCCGATGCGGTTCCCCTATTGGTCAGCCTGGTCGACCATGGAAATCAAAACACCCGATTCTGGGCCCGCGCCGCCTTGGCAAGACTGGCGAAAGACGACTTCAAAGAAGACAAGCAGGCCTGGAACAAATGGTGGGTCGCTGAGGGACACGAGGCGATCGACCCGGCCTTGCTCAAGCCCTACACTCCGCCGACAGAAAATTGATGATTGCCAGCAGTGGAGAACGTGACAGGTGGTGCCAGTTAGGAAACCCACGAACCGCGACTTACCACCGTCCACGTCCCGTTTTTCTTGCGCATGTCGAGAATCGTTCCACCGCCGTCGAGTGGGCCGCGAATTTCGCCGAAGGTCACCTCGACCTCGCCCTTCTTGTCGATCTCGACGCCCAGAAGCTGCTCTTTGATGTCGTTCTTTTTGCAGTAGGCAATCGCGGCTGTCCAAATCTCGCGCAGGTCTTCAGCGGAAAGTTTGCCGATCACATCGAAAGGCGGCCTCTCACGCCGCGCGGTTTCTGGAAACAACGCCGTGACACGCTTGTTGTTCTCGGTGTGGCCGAGGTAATCGACAGGCAAGACTAACTGAGCGACAGCCACGTCACCCATCCAACTTCGCCAAAAGGGGACCGAGGGCGGAAATGCGAATTCGGACGCAAGATCATCGGCGAGCCAAACTCCGCCGCCGTGCGTCTCGATCTCGAAGATTGCTTCCCGGCGCGCCGTCACGTAGTTCAGTTCCCAGACGAGTCCTGCGGCGAGCAGTGTCACGACGGCGATCGCCGTGGAGAATGAAAAGCGAAGCCATCTTCGACTGTTGCGAGGGAGGTAGCCCATCGATCTTGTCCGGTCACCTGATGTTAGCGGACCGCGATCGGGAACTGCGATGAGTCGGTCGCTCCCGGTTTTCTCAAGAGCCGCTCTTTCGGCGGATCTTTCTCGGGCGCCAGCCGTACCCGTTCCAGCCCGATTTCCATCCGCAAGCGCGTGGCCTTGGCGTGATAGTATTTTTCGGCCTCGCCTCCCCGCGCGCCGGCGTCGTGCAGGGCTTTGACCTTGGCCTCGACCTGCCGGGCGTTATCGACCATCTTTTTATAGATTGCGATTCTTTTCTCTTTCGAGTCTGCTACTTCAAGCTCTGCTTCCAGCAGCTCCTGGTTTGCCGCGAGAAGCTGTTCGAGCGTGATCGTGTCGGTTTCATAGGCGGCCCGCGTCGCGTCCACGTAGCTGCGCAAGGTTTCGGCGCGCTCCAGGAGCAGCTTTTTGAGATGGCCCGGGTTGGCTGGCTCGTCAGCCGCGGCGGCGGTTGACCGCAAAGCTTGCAGGGGCGCGGACGCGATGAAAATCGTTGCGACCAAGATCAGGCGACGTAGACTGGTAGACATCATTTGGTCCTCCAAGTGTCGCAGAAATAGACAGAGCCAATATAAAGTCGCAACAAGCGCAATGCACTACTTTGCACTTTTACGCAGATCGCGATGCTTGCTAATCGGAGCATCCATATGAAAGCGCAGCAGCGGCCGTGGATTCGCCCATTCGGTGTACTGGTGATCGCGGTCGCGGCTGTTCTGCATAGCGCTGCACTTCTCTATGCTTTCCCCGCTGGCCCGCCCAAGACGTCCTCATCGGACGACGACGGCCAGGAGTCCGACGACCTGCGCGGCAAGCCGGCCAGCAAGAAGCCGCTCTTGGTTCAGATGGCCGAGGAGCACGGTTATCGCCTCGGCGATGGCGAGGACGTCAAGCGGATCGCTCCCCCTTTCGAGCCCATTCGCGCCAAGTATTATCACGAGGCTCATCCCGGTCAGGCGGCCGCCATCAATGATCCACCCGACGCGATGCTGTTCTATTGGAGCGACCGGGATCGAGGTCTCAAACAATGGAAGATGAACTTCGGCGGTCACGACCTCCGTGGCATCTTCGACTTCGTTGCCGAGATCAAAGGCCAGGCGATCGAAGGCCCCGACGACCTCATGCGGCAGCGGATCACGGGCGACTGGATCGTCCGCGTCGGCACCAGAGACTTTCGACTCGTCAAACAACTCGAAGAGATCCTGCGGCATGATCTATCGTTGCCGATCCGCCTCGAGTTTCGCGAGGTGGAACGTCCGGCCTTCGTCGTCACGGGAGAGTACAAATTCCATCCGCTCGACGAGAAGCAGGCTCGCCTTCTGGCTGACTACAACTTACGACCGAACACGATCAATATTTTTGGAAAGAGTCCTGTGCCCAACAGTGGTGCGGGCGGAGGTAGCGGTCACTTTTCCGAGATGCTGGAATGGCTAGGGGAATGGATCCAAATGCCAGTAGTTTCCGATCTGGAGAACCCGCCGACGAACGACTTTACGTGGTATCTCCATGCGCGCAGGCCGATGACAAAACAAACACGCGCCGAAGATCACGATCCCCAGCTCGTGATGGCCAATTTCGTGGCCCAGACCGGCTTGAAAGTCAGCGAAGAAGTGCGGCCCGTTCGGGTTCTCTTTGTGGTTCGCCGGGAAGCGAACGAATAGGTTGCGTCGCGCCCCCTTTCAGAAGTTGGAATGAGGCCGCGAAGCAAAAACTGCCACTGTACCGCTCATTTGATCGTCTCAATGCGGAGCGCTACTTGTGGTGGCGCGACGGAGGGCGCGGCGGAAGCATTGAGAGAAAGAGACGCCCCGCCGCGAGTCTTGGATAAAAAGACCGCGGCGGGGCGAGATTGCTGCCGGAGGTACATAGCCGGGGGGGCAATATGGGGCGGCAGCGCATAAATGCTACGACGTAAACCACGGCCGGCAATCGCGGCAAATTGTCGGGCACGTCCGACAAAATGGCATCGAGTGTGAACGGCACCTTGGTACGACGCGAGCTTTCAGCGTCGCAGTGACATTCGGCGAAAGGCGCCCGTTATGAAAATGCTGATCCGCTCGCCGCTGTTTGTGCTTGCCAACTGCATTGTGGCTCTGGCGATCGCCGGCGGAAATGCGGCCTGTGCCGACACGCCCAAATCGTTGGGCACCGCGATCGAGGAATTCAATCAACGGGCGCTCGCCGATCCGATCGGCAAAGATCAACCACCTCTGACCGAAGGGGAAGTAGTCGCGGTCATACGATTGTCAGAAAGAGCTGACTTTGCAGAAGCACCCGAGTCGCTTTTTCAGACGTTCAAGCAGATTGCAGTCACGCGCCAACTTCCTCCAGACGCTTCCTTCGAGGTGCTGACCGGTATCGATCCGGGCGGAGAATTCATTTTCGATGTGTGGTACGTGCGCATCTCGCTACCGAAGCCCGACGGCGGCACTTACAGCTTTTCGATCCGGAGGCGAGTGGTCGGCTCGAAGTCGGTCGCGATCGTGGCGCGAGAATTGGAGCTAAAGCTAAAGCCGATCGAACCGGTGCCCGGTGTTTACCGAATGGAACAACGGCTGAAGGAGCTCAAGGAGCGCGCCGCCGCGATTGAAGCCGCCAAACGCCAAGGCGCGCCACGAGGGAGGCCTTGACGAAACACAACGCACCAAACTCCGTTCGCTGTGCGTCATCCTTCGTGCGCATCCGTCACGGATCGCAGCCGCAGCCTTTGACAGGACAAACCCAGCAATCTCTCGCAGAGTCAGGGCAAGATATTGAGCCCAGTTCCACGATGGCGCCGGTACAATCAGGCAAAAAAATGAGCCGGCGGCATATCCGGTATGCTCGCCGGCTCATTACCACGCAAGGAAAACGTGTTAAGGATACGAACACCGGCCGCCGGAAAAGGTGTCGCCAATTTCTGGTCGAAAGTCGACCCAGTCCGCGGCGCCATGGCCTTTCGCAGGGCAAATTGCAAGGTCCCCGGGGAGAAATGCCCGGCTTCTACCGCGCCGTGCGCTTCGGCTGTCGAGCCGCTAGGAAGGCCAGTCCGCCAAGAACGGCGAGGATCAAGGCCGAGGGCCCGGGTGTTACGCCAAGTACCTTTATGCAAGGGGCTACGACGGGGGGCTGCGACGTCGGCATTCACGCGCAGATGGCAATCCCGATGCAGTCCGACGCGTCACGATCCGCGGCGTGAAAATAATCGTGGTGGTCCCAGATGTCATCCATGGCAAGCGACAGGGACCGGTCGGAACCATCGCCCAATCGGGTTTTTCCCGAACAATTGCAGCGCTCGCAGCACCAACGGGTGGCCGTCTGGGGGCCGATATTTTCGACCGTCAGTTGATAAACAACCCCGTCAATACGAATGGTGCGGCGGCGCTTCGACATGGGCGTCCCTCCTAGCTCTACAAATGGGCCGCCCGCCCCGGCACCGGGATATCTGCCATGCTAAGCGCAGCGCTTGCTCCCGCAAAGATCGACAAATTGGCAGGACCATTACACATTCGACAGGCTTGGGCGCAAGACGAGAGCCGTCCGGGCGGCCGGCGCGTAGCAGCTAAGTAGAGGCTCGCGCCCCGTGCCCCGCGACATCGAACGTGTCGAGGCTCGATGCACGAGCGCTGCAGCGCAAATGCGCCACAAGGCGTTCTCGACGACGCTAGGCTATATCAGCCTGGCGAACCGGATGCGTGAGGCTGCGGCGGACGTGTCAGTGCCGGACATGCTGAAAGGCCGAGTCGTTTAGCCGAGCAACGGAAAGTCTCGATCAAGGCTTGTAACGTCACCCGCCGGCAATTTCATGGACAGAAGGGCCCGAAT